>JALSJK010000099.1 GCA_026989395.1 Methylomonas sp. | reverse complement strand
TTTGCATGGATAGAGAAATGCCGTCGACTCTGGAAGAACTGTGAAAGGCTCTTGAATTCAAGTTTACACATGGTCGTACTCGCATTTATTAGAATTTTACTGAATAGATCTTGAACAGGCTCTAAGACTTGAAAATAGTGACTTGATATCAGGGGGCAAAGAATGATAAACGGCAAAAAAATGACTAATTCAGATCATCAGAAAGTTTCATTGTTACTACCCTGGTATGTTAATAAAACACTGGATGATAACGATAAAGATTTTGTAGAAAACCATATTAGTGTTTGCCTTGTATGCCGAATTGAATTAACTAATTTGCAAAAGCTATCAGCTTTCGTTCGTCAGGAAGATGTTGCCGATAGTGCTGCTCATGCGGCTTTTTCTCAATTGAAAAATCGAATACATCAAGATGAAACCTTGACCAAACAAAGAACAGGTATGGTTGGTAATTTTTTTGATTTCTGGAGAGATAAAATTGGTTTTAATCGTAAAAAACTGTTAGCCAATCATCCCGGTTTAGTTTTGGCAAGTATCATGACATTTGTTTTTTTATTGCTTATTCCTGGTTTTTTTGGTAAGAATCTTTTAATTGGGAACCAATTTCAAACGCTTTCCAACACGAAACATGAAGATGTCGGGAAGAATGAAATACGGGTTGTTTTTGCCAGTGGCATGTCTTCGGAGCAAATTTCCGGAATATTAGATGCATTTCAGGGCCGAATAGTTTCTGGGCCAACCTCACAAGGTGTATTGAATGTTCGTATAGGCAATGCTGAGAAACAAATGACAAAACAACAAATAACTGAGATTATTTCCAAATTGCGTAACAATCCTCAAGTTATTTTTGCTGAACCAAGCTATACCATGTTTTCACAAAACAACCTAAATCCGGGGTGATCAAGATGAAGTCTTATTCATTGCTGTTTGTTTTTGTTTTTATGGCTAGTTCGATGACTGCGAAAAGCGATGAACTGGCTTCTTTTGGTAAGATTTCTGCTTTAAATAACCCTGAAACAGCAAATCGAATAATACTTATTGGCTTTCCCGATCAGTCTATAAACAGAATTTCGGGCGCATTTATCTCTTCCCCTTATCGACGCAGAGGTGGATATCAAAGCTCTTCGTGGAGTCAACGGATGACTTCCGATATTGAAAATGAATATAGTTTGCACAAATTGACAGAGTGGCCCATGACTGAAGTTGGAATTCATTGTGCTGTTTATCAGATCCCGGAAGGATTGTCGATGGAAGAAGTCATGAAAAGATTAAAACATGATCAGCGCATAAAAATTGTGCAACGAATGCATCAATATAGAACCCATGCCCACCAATATAATGATCCTTATTTTAAACTACAGTCAAATTTACATGAATTCGAAATTGAACGAGTTCATGGTATTGCAACGGGTCAAAATGTTACTATCGCAATTATTGATACAGGGGCAGATACCAGACATCCGGATCTGACTGGTCAAATAAAAATAACCAAAAATTTAGCGTCCGGTATTTCTGCAAGTTTTAATAGTGATGTACATGGCACTGCAATTGCCGGAACCATTGTTGCCCAAAAAGACAATAAAACCGGCATTGTTGGAGTTGCACCAAATGCCAGGCTGATTGTTCTGAAAGCATGTTGGCCGGATAAAGTAGATTCTTTTTCAGCGGCTTGTAATAGTTTTACCCTTGCGTTGGCTATCAATACAGCGATTAAATTACGGGCTGATGTTCTGAATATGAGTTTATCGGGGCCTCAAGACCCTTTAGTTCAAATTTTACTTGAAAAAGCTGTTGAGAAAGGAATGATTATCGTAGCTGCTGATCCTATTGAAGACAGATTACGTTTTCCAGCGTCATTGGCTGATATTATTCCAGTGTCAGAGCAACCCTCTCGGGTAACTCAAAGGCGTCCTTTTAGCGCTCCAGGAGAGCAAATCCTGACAACTTTACCGCATGGCACTTATGATTTTGTTTCTGGAAGTTCCATGTCTGCAGCACAAGTTTCAGGTGTGATCGCTTTGTTGCTAGAACTTAAGCCAGATTTGACCAGGAGTGAAATTTATAAAATTTTACAAAAGTCGACCTTGCCGGTTTGTAAAACAAGTAATAATTCTCCCACCAATAGAATAAATGCCATTTCAGCAGTTTTGGAAGTTTGTGATGAAGTGGCTTGTCCCGAGATGTGATAATAGCCATTCTGCGCATTATCATTAAAGTCCTTGTTTTTTATGCCTAAAGCTTTATTTGATGAAAAGTATTTTCATCATTATTACTTGTCAGTTGCTTAATAATAGCAAAGTCAGGAACTTATGATAAAATTGGGGTTATAATTAATCCAGAAAAATATTTATCAAGACTTGACAAGGAAATAATGGCGCAAAAACTTTATATTCAAACCAATGGCTGTCAAATGAATGAGTATGATTCCGACAAAATGCGGGATGTACTGATGGCCTCGCATGGATTGGAGTTGACGGACAAGCCTGAAGAAGCCAATGTATTATTATTAAACACCTGTTCAATCAGGGAAAAAGCTCAGGAAAAAGTATTTTCCGCCATAGGGCGCTGGCATAAACTCAAGCAAAAACGCGATGACGTGATTATTGGCGTAGGTGGTTGTGTTGCCAGCCAGGAAGGTGCAGCTATTCAGAAACGAGCTCCTTATGTGGATATTGTTTTTGGGCCCCAGACCTTGCACCGCCTACCAGAGTTGCTGGAGCAAGCTAAAAATAAACAAAAACATGTGATCGACATTTCGTTTCCGGAAATTGAAAAGTTTGATTCACTCCCAGAGCCAAGAGCAGAAGGACCAAAAGCCTTTGTTTCTGTCATGGAAGGTTGTAGTAAGTATTGTACTTTTTGCGTAGTTCCATATACACGCGGTGAAGAAGTGAGTCGTCCCTTGGATGATATAATTGCTGAGATCACTCATTTAGCGAAACAAGGAGTTAGGGAAATTAATTTGCTGGGGCAAAATGTCAATGCCTATCAAGGAAGCATGGAAGATGGGGAAACGGCTGATTTTGCTTTATTATTACACTATGTCGCTGCTATTGAAGGCATTGACCGTATCCGTTTTACGACATCCCACCCTGTTGAATTTACTGATGACCTGATTGAAACCTTTGCAGAAATACCGCAATTGGTTAATCATTTACATTTGCCAGTACAAAGCGGGAGTAATGTGGTTTTGGAAAAAATGAAACGGGGCCATAAGCGTGAAGAATATCTTGAGATTATAAGAAAAATAAAGCAAGTCAGGCCTGAAATCAGTTTATCTTCAGATTTTATTATTGGATTTCCAGGAGAAACTGATGAGCAGTTTCAAGAAACAATGGATTTGATTGATGAAGTTGGTTATGATCAGTCTTTCAGTTTTATTTATAGTCCACGCCCTGGAACCCCTGCGGCTGATATGACAGATAATGTGGCTGTTGAGGTAAAAAAACAACGATTACAAAGTTTGCAGGAGCGTATTAATAGTTTTACGATGGATATTTCAAAAAATATGGTGGGAACGGTTCAATCTGTGTTGATTGAAGGAAAGTCGAAAAAAAATCCTTTACAGCTTACGGGCCGCACCGAAAATAATCGCGTAGTAAATTTCACTGCCCATCCCCGCCTGATTGGGCAGTTTGTCGATGTTCATATCACTGAGGCTTTACCCAATTCCTTGCGAGGGAGATTGGTGGAGTTGTCATCAATTGCTTAGTTTTCAAATTTGTCTTCAATAACATCTACTACAATAGAGTTTTCTCTACTTCCTGCTGATAGCGAAAGATTGGCCACATTATGCGGTCAGTTTAATGATCATTTAAAGCTTATTGAAAAGCGATTAAAAGTAGAAATAGCGAATCGTGGCAATCATTTCAAATTGACTGGAAATTTGCAAGCAATGGAGGCTGCCAAAATTGTTTTACATCGCTTATTCGAGGCCACTGAAAATGAAGTGATTACTACTGAACAGGTTCATTTGTCTATGCAAGACGCTTCTATCGAGCATCATGAAACCGTGTCGAATTCTGAAGTTGATCCGGTCCTGATTAAAACCCGGCGAGGTTTAATCAAAGGCCGAGGTGTTAATCAGCAAGATTATTTAAAAAGGATAATGGGTCACGATATTAATTTTGGCGTTGGACCGGCGGGTACCGGAAAGACCTATCTGGCCGTAGCATGCGCGGTCGAGGCTTTACAATCAGATAAAGTAGGCAGAATTGTGCTGGTTCGACCAGCGGTCGAGGCAGGAGAGAAATTGGGTTTTTTACCAGGTGATCTGGCACAAAAAGTTGATCCCTATCTGCGTCCACTTTACGATGCTTTGTACGAAATGTTGGGTTTTGAACAGGTCGAAAAGCTGATTGAAAGAAATATCATTGAAGTGGCGCCTTTGGCTTTTATGCGGGGCAGGACTTTAAATGATGCGTTTATTATCCTTGATGAAGCCCAAAATACTACAACAGAACAGATTAAAATGTTTTTAACTCGCGTAGGATTTGGTTCAACAGTGGTAGTCACAGGCGATGTGACTCAAATTGATTTACCGCGGGAGAAAATGTCTGGATTGTTGCATGCAATGCAGGTTCTGAAAGATGTTGAGGGGATCAGTTTTACCCATTTTGGCGTTCGTGATGTGGTGCGTCATCCTCTTGTGCAGAGAATAGTTTCAGCTTATGAAAGCTTTGAAAAAAATCAATCATGAATTTGGACATACAACGTATTTTTCAAAATTCGAATATACCTGATGATAGTCAAATCAAGGCATGGGCCGCTCTTGCATTACTGGAAGATAATTGTAATAGTGAAATCCTGATTCGTATTGTTGATGAGAATGAAAGTGCTGCACTAAATCAGCAATATAGACAAAAGTCCGGCCCTACCAATGTTTTAAGCTTTCCTTTTGATGCTCCTGAAAACCTGGAATTAAACTTGTTAGGGGATTTGGTGGTATGTGCCCCTGTTGTTGAAAAGGAAGCCGAACAGCAAGGAAAATCCATTAATGATCATTGGGCGCACATTATTATTCATGGCCTTTTGCATTTGCAGGGTTTCGACCACATTGAGGAAAAAGATGCCAACGCTATGGAAGCATTGGAAATTAACCTATTGAAAAAAATAAATATAAATAATCCTTATTTTCAGGAGAATTATTGATGAATGACGACCAACCCCCGAGTACCAAGCCCCAGCAGAAAAGCTGGATTGACAAGATTAATCAGCTGATAACTGGGGAGCCTCAAGATCGCGAAGATCTGTTAGAAATTTTAAAAGAGGCAAAGAAAAAAAGATTACTGGATGCCGATGCATTTTCAATGATCCAAGGGGTACTGCGTGTCTCTGAGGCAAGAGCCAGGGATGTGATGGTGCCTCGCGCACAAATGACTGTGGTTTCCAGAGATGCGGAACTAAAAGATATTTTTCCTGTAGTGATCGAGACTGCTCATTCACGATTTCCAGTCATTGAAGATGATCGTAGCGAAGTGGTTGGTGTATTGCTGGCAAAAGATCTTCTTCCGTATGTTCTAAAAAATCAATCTGTTAAGGTCGAAAAAATTATGCGACCAACTGTAATAGTCCCTGAAAGTAAGCGTCTGAATGTTTTGTTAAAGGAATTTCGTGCGACCAAAAATCATATGGCCATCGTTGTTGATGAGTATGGTGCAACTGCCGGTTTGATCACCATTGAAGATGTTCTGGAACAAATCGTTGGTGAAATCGAAGATGAACATGATGCCGAAGAAGAAGAATTTGTCACACAGCGTAAAGAGAATGAATATTCAATTAAAGCGCTGATGCCGATTGATGATTTCAATGCCCGTTTTTCAGCCAATCTTGAAGAAAATGAGTTTGATACTTTAGCGGGGTGGATTGTTCATCAGTTAGAGCATATGCCAAAGAAAGGCGAAAAACTCGAATATGGGAAATTCAGATTCGAGGTTATCAAAGCTGATACACGCAGAGTGCATTTGTTGAAATTAAAAATAACCAAAGAAAAAAAGTTAGATAGTTAATATTATATTAAAATTAATGTTTCATACTATGCTTTTATAATTCGCGCGGTCACGGATGTGGAATTTATAGCGCACTGATTTTTGTCGAGAACAAGGCCCTAAAACAGGCGCATAGTAAGCTACGCAACTGTTTTAGTAACGCAGCTATCGGCAAAAACTCAGTCGTTAGAAATCCGTAGTCGTGACCGCGCGAAGTATAAGCTTAAAGCTAAGGAAAAGAGGAATATAAATGACCGAATTAAAACATATTGTTAAGCCTTCAATGGTAATTTTGCTGGTTATGCTGGCTTGTTTGAGTAATGCTTATGCTGATGAAAAAGTTGTTGCTACTGAAGCATATTTAGTTCAGCCTGGAGATATTCTTGAAGTGAATGTCTGGAAAGAAGAAGGCTTGCTACAAGAGGTTTTGGTTAGACCCGATGGCGGTATTTCATTTCCCTTGGTTGGAGATTTTAAAGCCCAGGGTTTAAGTCTGGAACAAATTCAGAAAAAAATCTCTGACTCTCTCTCAACATATATTTCCGATCCGGTTGTGACGGTTTCTGCAAAGCAATTATTAGGGAACAGAATTTACGTTATTGGTAAGGTAAATAAGCCGGATCAATATTTAATGACCAGCAAAATTGACGTTATGCAGGCTTTAAGTATGGCGGGTGGCATGACGCCGTTTGCCTCTGTTAACAATATTGTTATTTTAAGAAGGGATAATAGCGGTAAGCAAAAAGCCATTGAATTTGAATATGGTGATGTTGAAGACGGTGATGATCTTGAGCAAAACATAATTTTACAAAGCGGTGATGTGATTGTAGTTCCATAGTGATTGTTAGGGAAATGAAACCCCTATGATTTTTATCAATGTAATGGAAACATGATCACAATGGCTTTTGAAAAGTTTTATCAATATAATCATAATAATTGGTTAATTAAGTTTTTGCTGGTTTTTTCAGCCGGTTTTTCTGTTAGTGCTGTTGCCGACGAATGGTATATTCAGCCGTCATTTAGTTTGCGAACTGAATATGATGATAATAAACGTTTGTTTACAGATACTTTTCTGCGTAGTTTAAGAGAGCAGAGGGGTGAAGTTGGTATAGATTCTTATGGCATAATTACAACTGCCGATGTCAAGACAGGAGTAAGGTCTGATAATTACGATGTTTTTTTTAAAGGGAAAGTCGCCGTTAAAAAGTTTTTCTCGGACCTGGATTTAGATCACGAGAATTTTTTTCTGGATTTTAAATCCAGCTATAACTTTGATGCAAGAAATACTTTTAGTCTTTCCGCAGCTTATAATCAGGAAAGCACCTTGACAGCCGGCTTGGATGTGACAGGAATTTTAGAGAATATTCCAAGGTGGACCTGGACAGTTTCTCCGGACTGGATGTTTTTATTGTCTGAGGATAAATATATCCAGGCCAATTATTCACATACTGATGTCAGTTATGGTGAATCTCTAACATCACGTTACACTGATTATACCTATGACTCAGTCTCGCTTACCTTTTTTCATCAATGGAATGCCAAGTTACAAAATTATGCGAGCGTTGGGTGGTCAAGATTTGAGCAGTCTGATGTTAATTTGCAAGTAGATGAAGTTACAATCAATACCGGATTGAATTACAGTTTTTCTGAAACCTGGACTGCTTCTATCATGGGGGGATTGCGTTTTACACAAACAGATGGTTTTAAAGCAGTGATTAGTGAGAACTTAATTGCAACGAACTTACCATCTTTTGGAGCTAATGGTCGATTCAGGATAAATGGCAACCTATTTGAAGAAATTGATGGTACAGTGTTTCTTGTTGGGTCTCAGGGTGCATTACAAGCATTCTCTGATGAGCAAACAGGGCTGGTTTTTACAGTAAATACAGAAAAGCAGTTTGAAAAAGGCAATGCCAGTATCAGCTATTCCAGAAGCACAAGTCCGTCTGGCTCAGAAGGGCTTCGTACTGTCGACAGGTTTTCGTTTGACTCCTTGTATAAAATCACTCAGCATCTGCACTTTTTGTTAAATGGTGCTATTCATATGACAAAATCCACTGAGAATACTCAGATTTCAAGGGACAGAACCTATTATACTGTTACGCCACAATTACGCTGGCAATTCAACAGGCAGTTGAGTTTATCTGGTGGTTATCGTTACCGAAGACAGGAATATGAACCTGGAAAAAATTCTACGTCTAGTATAACCAGTACAGCAGAATCAAATGCGGTCTTTATTACTTTAAAGTATCAATGGGATAAGTTTTCAACACAAGAATTTTAGTGCTATCTTTAAGATTATAGTCAAAATCGTTTTGCGTATTTAATATAGAAATTTTTATGAACAGTGAATTAATGATGGAAGAAGAAGTTAAGGGATTGCAAGATTATATTACGATGTTTAAGCGCAATAAGAATAAAATGATGCTGATTGCTGCGGTATTATTTTTGTTAACTGTCATAATCGCAGTAAAGTGGCCGGCAACTTATAAGTCAAGCGCTATCATATTGATCGAGCAGCAGGAAATCCCTCAGGATCTGGTTAGATCGACAGTGACCAGTTACGCAGATCAACGGATTCAAGTAATCAGCCAAAGGGTCATGAGCTCTGCAAATCTTAAAAAAATAATAAAAAAATATGGGCTTTATCAGGATGAAATAAAAAAAGAACCGATATCTGTTGTTGTTGAAGATATGCGCGAAGATATTCATCTGGATATGGTCAGTGCGGATGTGGTTGATCCAGTCAGTGGCAGGCCCACCCAGGCTACCATTGCTTTTACTCTTTCCTTTGAACATGAATCACCACAAAAAGCCCAGCAGGTAGCAAATGAACTGGTTAATTTGTATCTGGATGAAAATTTAAAGCGTCGTTCGGAAGTGGCTACTCAAGCAACTAGCTTTCTAGCAATGGAAGCTGAAAAACTTGCTGAACAAATTGCCGAATTGGAAAAAGAACTGGCCGATTTTAAGGAAAGAAATTCCACAAGCTTGCCGGAATTACAGCAGTTAAATATGAACCTGATGGATCGGACAGATCAGCAAATAATGGATACTGACAGGCAGATTACATCACTCAATGAACGGATATTATATCTTGAAGCTGAGCTTGCACAAATTGACCCTAATATGTCAGTTTATTCGGCAACAGGAGAACGTATTTATGGTTCACAGGATCGTTTAAAATCATTACAGGCCGAGTATGTTGGCTTGAAAGCCCGATATTCGAGTAATCACCCTGATGTGGTTAAAATGAAAAAGGAGATTGAAGCCTTAGAAAAGGAAGTGGGTGGGATTGACAAAACTGAAATTGTTGCCCAACTTAAGGATAAACGAGGTGAGTTGGCAGCCTTAACCAAGCGATATTCCCCTCAACACCCGGATGTAAAAAAGCTAAAGCAAATAGTAACAAATTTAGAGAAAGAATTAAAAAAACCCTCATCAAAACGCGTAGTAAAAAATAAACCGGATAATCCGGCCTATATTCAGTTACTTGCCCAATTAAATGCAGCAAAGTCTGATTTAAGAGCGATGCGCGCTGCTAAAGATAAATTAATGGATAAATTGGATTCTTTTCAGGAAGGATTACTGAAAGCACCCCAAGTTGAACGGGAATATCAGGATTTGACCAGAAATTATGAAAATGCCATCCTGAAATACCGAGAGGTTAAAGCCAAGCAAATGGAAGCAGATATGGCGCAAGCAATGGAACAAGGAAGGAAAGCTGAGCGTTTTTCGTTGATTGAACCGCCCTTGCTTCCGGATGAACCTGACAAGCCAAATCGAAAGGTTATTGTTTTATTAGGATTTATTTTGTCTATTGGCGCAGCTTTGGCTTACGCTCTTCTCAAGGAAAGTATGAATCCAAGCATTTATGGTTCAAAAGGGATGTTAGCTGCAACAGGTGCCTATCCGTTGGTAGTCATTCCGTATATTGAAAACGAGGAAGACTTGGAAGAAGCGAAAAAAATGAAACTTAAAATTAGTGTGGCTGTGATTGCCGCTATAATTATAGTAATCGCTTTGTTTCACTTTTTTGTCATGCCTCTGGATGTTTTATGGTATGTACTTAACAGAAAAATTAGTTAAAAACATTTAATGATTTCATATAAGTAGCGGTATTGTATTATTTTATGCAGTACCTTTAAAAAAATGAATAACTTTTAGGAAAGCAAATGGAACTGATACAACAGGCTTTAGATAAAGCAAAAAAACAGCGAGATGCGGCTGCTGAGCAAGCTTCTGAAAATATTAGCATTGACGACGATGATCATACAGCAACAAAAGAGATAAGCTACTCTCAAACACGGCAAGTCGATACACCTGAATCAGTTTTATTGAAGAATAAGCTGGTTGCTGGAATTGAGGATGACCCAAGAGGCGATGTTTTTAAAATTCTCAGAACCAAGGTTGTTCAACGCATGCGTACTACTGGAGCTAATGTTTTAGCTATAACCAGCCCAGTATCTGGCGCAGGAAAGTCATTGACTGCAGCAAATCTGGCGATCAGTATAGCGATGGATGCGAACTACAGCGTTTTACTTGCTGACCTGGATTTCAGAAACCCTAGCGTTCACCAATATTTTGGATTGACACCTGAATATGGATTGATTGATTATTTTGAAGGCAGTCAGACTATCTCTGAAATTCTGATTCACCCAGGTTTGGAATCTCTAGTGGTTTTACCAGCGGGCCGCCCTTTAAATCGTTCTTCTGACTTATTAACAACGCCAAGAATGTTAGAGTTAGCAAAAGAACTCAAACATCGCTATTCTGACCGTATTGTTGTTGTAGATTTGCCGCCATTATTGCAAACTGATGATGCTTTAGTCTTTATGCCAAATGTGGATGCTTGTTTATTGATTGTCGCGGAAGGTGAAAATACCGAAGATGAGGTTCAGCGCAGTATTGAATTGATCGATGAAAGCAAATTTATGGGAACAGTATTAAATAAATCGGTAGAAGAAGACTTTTCTGCCCGTTATTATTAAGGCTGGTTTTTTCTTTTTTGACCTTGAATAACATTTTTCCAGCCCTAAAACAGGGGGTGGTAATTTCAACCCATAGCTTCAATTTTTATTTCAGGCTTACTGAAAAGACATCGATTTATTTTTTGTAATGTATACACAATTTTATGGGTTTACCGAAAAGCCTTTTTCATTGACCCCTGACCCTACGTTTTTGTATTTGAGTAAACAGCATAAAATGGCATTGACCATGCTGAGTTATGGTTTACAAAGTCAAGCGGGGATCACAGTTATTAGTGGTGAAGTGGGTTCAGGTAAGACCACATTGATTCGGGAAATCCTTCGCCAATTGGATAAAGATATCAATGTTGGGTTGATATCAAATGCACATAATTCTTTCGGCAATCTATTAGAGTGGGTGTTAATGGCCTATAACATCAAAACTGAGGCCAAAGATAAGGCTACCTTATATAAGGTTTTTGTTGAATTCTTGATTAATGAATATGCCAATAATAAACGGACTGTACTAATCATTGATGAAGCACAAAATATGGACATGCAAACATTGGAAGAGTTACGTTTGCTATCAAATATCAATGCCGATAAACATTTGGTTTTACAATTAGTACTTATTGGTCAGCCGGAGTTGTTAGAGACATTACAACGTCATGAATTAAGACAATTGGCCCAGAGGGTTTCAGTAGATTACAAGCTAAAGCAGCTTGGATATAAAGAAACCAAAGCCTATATTCAGCATCGATTATCTGTCGCTAATGGTGATAAAGATATTTTTGATAAATATGCAGTTGCAGCAATCTATTATCATACTGGCGGTGTTCCTCGTTTAATCAATACATTATGTGATTTTGCCTTGGTTTATGGATTTGCTGAAGAAACTAAGCATATTTATCTTGAATTGATGCTCGATGTTATTAAGGATAAACAGAAAGGGGGCGTGTTCCCTGTCATTTCTTCTGAAAACAGGGAGCAGGAAACAGTGAGAAGATTAGTAAAACAGGAAAAGGGAATTGATATCGTGCCAGATCATTTAGAAGAAGCTGATGATGTGATTACAGAGCTATAGTAAAGCCATTATTGGTTTCTAAATGCATATTTTGAATTAATCAGAATAATAACTAAAATTAATTTGTAAACTTTAAAAAAACTAGATTACCAAGGAAATCATGCAAAAACTTGAAAAAAAAGTCTGTGTGGTGGGTTTAGGTTATATTGGCCTGCCTACAGCATCTTTATTGGGTACAAAGGGTTATGAGGTTTTTGGGGTTGACACCTCCAGACATGTCGTTGATACCATTAACCAAGGAAAAATCCATATCGTAGAACCTGATTTGGATATATTGGTGAAATCAGCTGTTCAATCCGGTAACTTAAAAGCAGGATTGGAGCCGGTTGCTGCTGATGTGTATATATTAGCAGTTCCCACACCATTTAAGGATGGCCATATCCCTGATCTTTCTTATGTTGAAGCAGCAACAAAGATGATTGCTCCTTTTGTTGAATCGGGAAATATTATTATTCTGGAGTCGACCAGTCCTGTTGGAACAACTGAAGAGGTCGTTGCAAAAATTTTACAGGAAAGTGGTCATGATGTAGGTAAAGATGTTTTTGTGGCCCATTGTCCTGAAAGGGTTTTACCTGGTCGAATATTGACGGAATTAGTCGAAAACGATCGAATCGTGGGCGGTATTAATCCACTTTCTACCGAAAAAGCAGTCGAATTTTACCAAACCTTTGTTCGAGGAGAAGTTTTAACGACTGATGCCAGAACTGCTGAGCTAAGCAAATTGACCGAGAATTCATTCAGAGATGTCAATATTGCTTTTGCTAATGAATTGTCATTAATTTGCGATAAAGAGAGCATCAATGTATGGGAGTTAATCAAACTAGCAAATCGTCATCCCAGGGTTAATATTTTACAACCCGGTCCAGGTGTCGGTGGACATTGTATAGCAGTCGATCCCTGGTTCGTAGTTGCTCGTGCTCCTGAAGAAGCCCAATTGATCAAAAAAGCCCGGGAAGTTAATGATGCGAAGCCACAATGGGTGATAAACAAGGTAAAAACCAGCGCCGATAAGTTCAAACATCCAGTTATAGGATGTTTAGGGTTGGCTTTCAAGGCGGATGTGGATGATCTGCGGGAGTCTCCAGCATTGGATATCGTTAAGCAAATTCAGGCAGAAAATATTGGCAAAGTTTTGGTTGCAGAACCAAATTTAAGTTCTCATAAGGATTTTGATTTGCTGCCTTTTCGAGATGTGATTGAAAAGTCGGATATTTTGCTGTTACTGGTAGATCATAAGCCATTTAAAAGTTTGAAAGCTGCTGATTTAAAGGAGAAAATATTGATCGATACGCGAGGAATTATTATTTAATAACTTTGTTTTCCTGACTGCTTATCAATTCCATATTATGAGTAACACAATACTCTATTTGTTTTTTTACAGTGTTGTTACTCTTATCACAACTGGTTGTTCTTTTTTGGAAACAAAGGAAAGTTCACCAGAAAAAATAACTCTCATTAGATTGTTTCCTGAAGGGCAAGTGAGAAAAGCTGAAATTAACAGCAGAATTTTGGCTTCTCCTTTGCTTGATTTATCGCAACAAAAACCGCGAATTATAGTGCCATTTGAAAATGGCGCTATAGCTCTAATGGATTCCGATACCGGTAATGTCATCAGTAAAATACAACTTCCGGCTCCTAAAGATAAACGTTTCCAAATTTCTGCTACTCCTGTTGTAGCAGGTAACCGCTTGATTGTTGTTTATCAATTGATGGTGAAAGGGCTGCGAGTTAGCCACCATCTAGCAGTTATTGATCTTGAGCAGCAAAAACTGCTAGATAACATTTATCCTGTTTTGGAGTTAACTGCTGAATTACCCGCTTCTGATAGATCAGGAATAGTAAGGTTTAATCCTCAGACTGCTTATCCCCATTCGGCAGTAAAATATGTTCCGAAACAAAATAATGAACCAGGATTGGTGTATGTTGCTTTTGGAGGAGCCGGCGATATTCAGCCTTATCATGGATGGCTCTTTGAAATTGATATGGATGCCTGGAGAAAAAAAGGAAAAGAAGCGGCGATAAGTAGTGTTTTGGTGACCACTCCTGAGTCTGAATGTCCTGTCAAATTTGATTCTGGAAATCGAGAAATGATTTGCGGAGGGGGGATTTGGACTCCTGCTGGACCTCAAGTTGATATGCAAAATAACGGCTTTGAAATACTTGTGCCAACGGGGAACGGGCAAATTGATTTAGCGCGTCATGATTATGCAAATACTCTGATGCGATTGAAATCTGGATTGCAATTTGATCCGGAATGTGACAAAAATCTCTGTTCGAATTTTAATCCGGTCAATCCTTCGATAGCATGTCTTGAGTCATGTAAAAATCTATTTATTCCGCGCCTGGATCCAGATGATAAGCCTTTAAGACCTGCAAATGGAGATTGTGATGATAAGACTTTTTGGCAGTGTTTGGCTTGGATGGATTATGATCTGGGAGCCAATGCGCCAGTTAAAGTAAACTTGAAAAATGATTTGAGTGTTTGGATACAAGCAGGTAAAGAGGGTGGTATTTACATGGTAGATGCTAAACACCTGGGTACCCAGTATGACCGGATGCAGATCATTGAGATATGTGGAACACCTGATGATCCTTGTTATTTAGATTGGCGTGGGATGATTGTGACTCAGCCGGTTGTTGCCACTATAGATGAAAAACCGATCGTTATCATTCCTACGTTCATTTCAGATGATACTCATGCGGCTGGTTTGATTGCTTTAGAAATTATTTTACAACAAGGGAAACCAAAGTTTAAAAAACTATGGCAATTTTCAGGGCCACCAGATAAAAAAATAACGAAATCGTTTAGGAGTCATCCTACTTTGCCAATATTAACTAGGCCCGAAGGCTCAAATGAACGGTATGTGTGGGTTGCAGATATTAATGAACATGGAAGTTTGTACGGGGTGAGAGTGAAAGATGGTACTTTGGCTGCACAAATATCTCTTGTTGGAACTGGTCAGCCACTGAGTACTCCATTATATTACAACAATACCATTTATATTCCTTCTAACGCCCCTGGCGTTAAAAAAGCATGGCTGGAAGGATATCGCATTAGGGTTGAGAACTAATCATTTTTCTCTTTTCCTCATATCGATCTGCAGATCGTGAGTATTCAGTTATAAAATGACTAATATCTGAAAGAACTGTTTCAGTTTCCTGAAAAGGTAGAGCAAGTGCTGATAAAATATCAGTGTGATTCATGCCCTTATATAATTTTAAGCGGGAATAACCACCCGATTGTTTAATTTTTTTACTCAGATTCATGGAATTTTCTGGCAGTGTGGTTGTATCTCGACGTCCATGTAAAAGTAAAACTGGAGGTTCCGATCCTGTGACAAAATTAATAGGTTGAGATTCTGGGTATTTTTCAGCTGGACCAAAGAGAGTTTTTTGATAAGACTCGGTTAGAGGTAGAAAATCGTAAGCGCCAGCTAGCCCAATAAAGCCTTTTATGCTTTGATAAGTTTCTGTGTTTAATTGACTTTTATCTACTGCCAACATGGCAGCCAAATGTGCGCCGGACGAATGACCCATTAAAAACAAGTGATTTGGCTCCCCAGAATATCGATCAATATTTTGTTTTACCCATGTCACAATTTGCTGGGAATCTTGAATGATTCCCTGGAACCTGACTTCAGGGAATCGTCGGTAGTCGCCAATTACGGCAATAAAATTTTTTGAAGATATTGCTTGGCCTACAAATTGATAGTAGGTTTTTCCAAAAGTTGGACATCCACCCCAACAGCCCCCATAGAAAAAAATAACGACTGGTAATAGATTGTTTTGTTGCTTACTTGAATCAGGTATATAAATATCTAGCGAGTTAAGTTGTCCCTTTTTATATGGAATATTTTCTATTAAAGTGTAATTATCTAATTTTGCAAGTGAATTCGCTAGAAACAATGATGAGCGAGTACACCCGAGCAATAGCCATGAGTAACTAATAATTATTAAAAAAATAAAAAAGACTTTGATAGGCATGAATGACTTGATCTTGGTATAGAATAGTTTTATATCTTTCTGATAATGTAATACTTCGCGCGGTCACGACTACGGATTTCTAACGACTGAGTTTTTGCCGATAGCTGCGTTACTAAAACAGTTGCGTAGCTTGCTATGCGCCTGTTTTAGTGCCTTGCTCTCGACAAAAATCAGTGCGCTATAAATTCCGCATCCGTGACCGCGCGAAGTATAGTTAACACATACAATATAAATTGGACCTAAAGTTTAGAACTGAAAATCCAATATTATAAAACAACAAAAAGTTGAGCATAGTGAATAAATCACTCAATAAAAAGCCGCTTTATAATGAAGGTTTACCGTTATCACCATGGCGTGAAACATTAAATACCATCATTTTTGGCTCCGAAACCAAGTTGGGAAAAGCTTTTGATGTAATTTTAATCATAAGTATTGTCGTTAGTGTTTCGGCCGTCATGATGAGTAGTGTTGAATCATTTTATCAGCATCATCACCTGTTCTTTCGTTATATTGAGTGGACATTTACAATTTTGTTCACTATAGAATATCTTTTGCGATTAATTAGTGTCAGAAAGCCCTGGTTATATTTCCGCAGCTTTTTTGGGTTGGTTGATTTACTTTCAATTTTACCCACATATTTGAGTCTTTTCTTTCCAGGCACTAAATATATGATGGTAATACGGGTATTTCGTTTACTGAGAGTATTTCGTGTTTTCAAATTGTCAGAATATATGGATGAAGCGCAGAT
>JALSJK010000098.1 GCA_026989395.1 Methylomonas sp. | reverse complement strand
CAGGAATTGTCAGTGTTATTACAGCAGTTTCAATCCACGCCTGGTTTGGTGTTGGCGATTTCTGAAACAGGAATGGTAATCTATTAACAATCATTTGATTTTTCAGTCATTCGATAAATCAATAGAGGACAAAAGCTCTCTTATCAGCTTTTGTGTCGTGCCAGTCAGTGATTCACTACTCCAGCCCGTACGAGCACCGGTAGCAGACCAAACGGTACGGCCAGAGTTGATTTCAATTATTCGAATGCTTAGCCCAACTACTGGTTCGCCGCCAACGCCGCTTTTATATCGCCATTCTTCGACACTTCCCGTAACTGCATAATGAATATGATTTTGTTTGGCCCAATCTAAGGCGCGTTTTTGTAAGTGCCGGTCATCGAGTTCAGGAAAGCTTGAGCTGTTATTTTGAACGGGATAGTTTTCAAGCTGCTGAATACCGCGTGTATACAACAAAGTGCTGACGATGGATTCGATTTTTTCACCTGCCCTGGGGGTGGTTGTATGGTTTTGGAAAGGTAGTAATGCCCAGGTTTTTTTTGAATCCAAATGTTGACTGGATTTGGTATCAATTACGGAACAGGATTGCAAAATTAAAATCAAAAAAGCGTAACTTAAGTATTTGAATTGTTTAGTCATAAGAATGTAAGGCATCTTTTTTAAATCTGAATGAACAGGCGTATATTGTGTTAAAAGAAAGTATTTTAGAAACGAAATTCATATTGAATTCCTATTCCACGGTAAGCTTGGTCTGTTCTACCCCCTTGAGTATTGCCATAAAAGGCATTAATACTCAGAACATCCGGCCCGAAAACTGATAATCCTGCGGCAATTTGTAGGTTATAAGCTAAAGCGTTATCCGGCCAAACCCATCCTGTCCAGATATCAGCTAGAATAAAAGGATGGGAAATAAAGCCTTGTTCAGGCATTCCATATCGAAAGGTTGTGCCAATGCCCAACGTGCCATATTTGGGAGTAACAATGTCTTCAACAGTAGCCGAAGATGAATGAAATGTTGAAGTCAGTTCAAAAGGTAAATGAGCTTCCAGGCGGTTGCTTTCCCAAGCTCCGTGTAATCGGACTTGCCAGCTTGGGTCTCCCATCAGCAAATTATGTCCCAGTGTAAAATTGACTTTGTAGCCATCTGCCAAGTTAGTACCCTCACGAGTATTGTAGCGATGACCTTCAATGTCTAACTGAAGTAACAGCTGCTGCGTCATTTGTGCTGAAAGACCCATGGAGATTTTGTCTTTTGCACCAAGCGCACGAAGCATGGCAGTGTCATAGCTGAGTTCATTTAAACCAAGACTAAAAGTACCTTCTATTATTCTGGAAAATTGATGACTGAATTTAACATTGGCATAGATAAGAGAGGCATCATTTCGCAAATTACTCCCAGCTTTAAAATCAAGAGTCCCGTAGCTAAATGGATATTGTCCTGCAAGTGAAACATCCACTTCATTATTTGCGGGAAGGGTAAGTTCCAGATCTGATGAATCAAGACGATTATATTCAGCCTGAATGGCCCATTTGCTTTTTCCAACTGGCAGTGAGAATTTAAACAAGCTTTGTTGGATATCCAGGGTTCCCAAGCTTTTAAGACTCCATGCAAATTTTGCATTGCGTGCAGTTTCAAAAAGCAAGCTATTATATTGTTGCTGAAGCTGCTTGTTGTTGGATTGATTTGGATTCGCTTCAATTAAGTTATGGACTAACGTTAAAGCTTTATCAGATTTACCTGATCGTTTTAGTGCTGCAATTTCATTTAAGGGTGTCAGTTGGTTGTTTTGAGTTTCAAGAATACGTTGAATGCTTTGTCGGTCATTTTGGGCGAAAGCAATAGCAAGTTGCTGCCAGGCAGGTTGTTGCTGACGACTGTCGTGAGTTTTAACTAACCAATAGTGTGCCGCGTCAAAATTTTCCTGGTCAAGGAGATAGTCAATGAATAATTCTTGTGCGATGTGATTATTAATATTGTTGTTAAACAATTTGGCCAAGATTTTTTGTTCTTGGTTTGGGCCAAAAAATTTTCGACGTAGTGTTATATAACTTCGTTTTAATAATGCATTATCCAGAAGACTATCCTTTGACTGTTTTTGGTTTTTGCCAATTTGAACATTCAAATTGGCAAAAATATATCTTCGAAGTCGTAAAGCTGCATCTGTTTGATGGGATCTATCAAGAGCATCAGCAAAACTAAGTAACCAGAGATAATCATTAGGATGGCGTATGGCGTGACGTTTAAACCAAATGAGTGCATTTTCAGGTTGATCCAGTTTGACGAAACCTGCTGCAAATGCGCTCCATAATAAGGGTTGGGATTCTGCTTCTTTCGACCACTTGTGTATATAGTAGGCTAGAGGCCTAATTTTATGGGCGTTTATCAGAGACCAAAGTAATCCCGATTTTGCGACAATTGAATGTGGATTGACAGCGATGGCTTTAGTATAAAAAGTTAGGGCATTGTTGAATTGATGTTTATGAGTTGCCAATTGGGCGCGTAACAACCAATAGGTTTCCTGTTGTGCAAATAGTTGTATGTTTTTTTTGCTCAGTCTTAGTAGTCGCTCAAGCTCTTTCCATTTTCCACCTAGCACTGAGGCGTTCATTGCCAATATTAACCAGCGTGGTTGTTTGAATTTCCAATAACCTTGTTCGGCCACGGAAATTGCTTCTGAAAAATGCTTCATATCATTAGCTAACTGAATGAGTCTTGAAGCAACAAATTCATTTGGCTGGTCTGATTTCCATAGGACTTGATAACTGTGAAAAGCCGTTTTGGTTTGCTCGAATTGCCAGGCAATATCGCCTAACAGGCTCCAGAATTCATAATCTTTATTGGTTGCTTTATCAATGTTGTTTTTTAAAACAGCAAGCGCTTCTTTTGGTTTCCATTGTTTCCATAGCAATTTTGCCAGTTGAGTAACATTATCCGCGGTATTGCCAAATCGGGTGATGATATTCCGCCAGGTTATGATTGCGTCATCTAAATGTCCGGAGTCTACTTGTAATTTTGCAAGCAGTTCCCAGGTAGCATAATCTGAAGGGTGTTGCGCTAAATAATCAGCTAGAATTGTAATTAATTTGTTCGGGTTGGCTTGGCCATAGGCTTGAGCAAGTTGTCTGATTTCAGATTGTGTTAGTGGTTGTTTTTTTGATTTGAAATGAAACATCTCAACAACAACTGCACCCCGAAAAAGACTTTTGGCCAGCCTTAATGTGTTGTCTATTGATGCCTTATCACCTTCATTACGTGCCAGCCAATGCCAATGAGTTAATGCAATTTCCGGTTTGTTAGCCCATTCGGCAATTTGAGCCGTACGCAGCCTGATTGCTGTATCATCTGGTCTTAAATTTATCAAATGCTCGCAAAGATGTAAGGCAAGGGCAAGGTCATTTGAGCTGAGAGCCAAATCTATCTGTTTTTCGATTTGTTCTAGATCATCGCTATTCAAAGCTAGGCGCAGTGTACCCCATCGAATTGCCTGATTTGGTTTATTGACTTCCTGGGCCAGGGCAATGGCCTCATCAAGTAAAGTAATATCCTGAGGGAATTTTTCCAGATAGTGCTCAATTAACTCAAGGGCTTTTTCTGGATGATCTGCTTTTCGAAGCGCATCAATTGAAAGTAGAGCAAAATCAAATGCCAGTTCAGGTTCTATAGAGGTATCAAAAGCATTTTTGAAGATCTGACTTGCCTGAAGAGGCTGACCTGAAGCTATATACCATCGGCCTGCTTCTTTTAACCATTTTGCATAGTTTTCTATATCAAAAGAAGCCCTAATGACATATAGTTCCGCAGCAATAGCTGGCAGGTTTAATGCCAGACTTATTTCAATGGCTTTAGGCAATATATCAGCAGGTATGTCTTTACTGGCAATGGCCAGCATTTTATTCTTTAGTTTCGAAAGCTCAAGTTCTCTTAATGGATGCTGAGGATCGATAGCAAAATATTTTTTCATATCGATTTCCACAGATAAAAGTTGCGCTCGTACGGCATTGTTTCCTTTTTCCAAAAGCAAAGGCTCAAGCATATGTTTGGCTTTGTCTAACTGGCCTAATTTGCTCAGTTGGTCTGCTAAAGTGATACGTAGTTCCGTCTTTTCCGGATCCATCTCTAAAAGCAGTTGTAAATAAAGTACTGAAAGATGATCAGGACGAACATGCTTGAAAAGCTTGGACAACCGTTCCTCCTTTTGAAACAGGAGTACTAGTATTACAATTAATGCAAGCACAATAATGACAACAGTTTTTGGGTGGGCTAACCTTTTTTGTATATCCATTGCGACTGTCGACAAATGAAATCATTTTCTAGGGTTGTCAGTCAATTAACTGAACTTCCCTGCTTGGTTTAGAAGTTGAGATTAGGAACGAGCACGGATAAGCTTGGCAATTGGCTTGTCTTTTTATTCGTATTCAATGCGTAGAAATAGGCGCATAGTCGGCTATGTAACTATTTTTACAACGCAAAAGACGGATAAAAAGACAAGCCAGTTGTTCAAGTTATGTCATGTTCGTTCCTTAGTTCGTATAGTTTTGATCACCAAGAACATAGGAAGATGGTGACCAAAACTTTGTTAGAAACAATTTTAACGAAGTGTAATTGACACGTTGTAAGTGCCAAAAGAGTCAAACATAAGCTCAACTGCATTATTCGCTAAAGCAGTAATTGAAGATGGCCCGGTAATTACAAAGTTATTCGGGTTCTGATTAAGAACCAGTTTAACTTTACCTTCGCCTTCAAACATAAAATCCAGGTTAGTTCCATCGCCACTGACACTGATCAGGTTAGAACGCATGGGTAAGGAAGTTATATGTGTTACTGAATCAGCGGATGTCCCCAATTGAATACTAAATGTTCCACCGGTTTCATCTAAAAAGAGTCGGTTAGTGTTGTAGGCATACCAGTTGTTTACGCTTTTTATCACCTGTCCCGAGGGAGGGTTGACGGCAACAGAAAATTTCCCCAACTGATTGCCGCTAACATTGGCAGTGATAACAGAACCGCTGGAGTTAACTGTTATGCTGGAGTTTCTGAATGAATTGATCCGCTGGGCAACATCAATAGAAGTGGTAAATTCCGAACCTGCGTTGTAAGCCAGGGCAATAGTGTTTTCAAACATTTCAACATTGTATCCATCACCAGATATTGGGTCAGAGCTGGTAGTGGGACCATAATCGTGCCACGGCCAATGAATGATGGGTTGGGATGCGTGTCTAGTCAATGAATTAAATTCATTTGCCCAATACTGCTCGGCTTCTTGTGCGGTTAACGGTACAGGGACGGGAGGATTACCGGTTGGAATACCATATTCAATTAAGGTAAAGTCAAACGTCATGTTTGGACTAAAGTAGACTTTATTTGAAACAGGGGTCAGGTAGCCAATTGCACTTGGGTAGCCAGCTCCGAAACCAGAATAGCCCCCACTTAAATAATCAAGATGCTGAATGATCTGTGTTGCGGTATTTAGATTTTCAGGGGCTCCAGGTACAGCGCCGCCACGAATACTTTGGTTGCGCCAGGTTGGATTTAGGTTAATGTCAATTTCATTTATGGATTGATTAAATTCAAACTCAATATCACTGGCAGTTAATTGATCTGTGAATAAAGGATGTGTCCAGGAATGTGTACCAATCTCGTTATCAAGGGCAATGTAATCACGGAATAAAGGTCCAGAAACCCCCCAGTCTGTCCACTGTCCAGCAGCAGGGTCATTGCCAATATTGATAAAGTATGAACCAACAAAGTTGTAATTTTGCTTCCAATTCTGCAATAAATTCAATAATGGTATGTGTACATTAGGAACTTCATCATATAATTTGGATTGGTCCATGTCATTCCGAGAAACGAAAACATTATTTGCGCGGCTAATTTTTAATCCTACCGGCGTTTGATTTCCATAAACAACCCATTGTAAAGCCTGCCAAACCAAGTTTGTATCTGCCATGTAGCCAAGCGTAGCAAAATGTACGTTACGGCCTCCCGTAGTGCTGGCTAATACGGCGGGATAACTACCGGCAAAATTGCCCGTTACCGTTTGTATGGCTAAAGAATCCACGGGTTGCCCTGGAACTCCCTGAAAATAACTATACCAGCCGTTTTCATAAGAAATGATCAGTTCGTTGCTTGAATAGCCTTTCATGGCGGGGTGGGATATTGCTTGTGCAGATAAATCAATATTAACAGGGCCTTCGCCATTGACTCTTGTGATTCCTAGCAGTTGTTTCATGTTCATATAGGCATCAGCAGATAGGCTGTTTCCTGCCTCATCATTGGTTATCCAGTCTCCTGCAGTAATTATCCCGATGCCGTAGTGATATATGGCCTGATATAAATTATCATGAATTTGTTTTCTGTTTGTGGATTGGATATCAGCGAAAAAGGGAAAAATTAGAGCATCAAAATTTACTAGATTATTGATATCAAGAAGATTGTTCTCTTCCAGCAATTCAAAAGTAATACCAGCCATCATCGCTTGATGCTGTAAGGCCATAAAAAGCTGGGAATATGACTTGTCATTAAAGAAATTATTTTTAGTTGTTTCACTATAAATAATTCCAACGCGTTTACTGAAATCAGTTCTTGGCGGTAAAGCCGGAGTTGAACCTTGTAGGGTGAATTGGCCACCATCAGCATAATCCTGAGGAAATAAAAACACACTATCATTGATATCGCCCAACAAATCGATTGATTGAGAGGTTGAAATTGAGCCTAAAGCGGAGGCGGGAATTGCAATTTCCAGTATTTTTTGATCTGTACTATAAGCGTGATCGAGAGCGCCCGTTACCCATTCAAAATTACTGCTATACAAATGTGGCGTAGAATCAGTATAAATATTAACAAAATATTCGGCTCCGCCATAGAGTCCCCATACAAGGTGGCCTGTGGCAGAGTCTTGATCGGTATTGAGCCAAAATGTTGTGTTTGGTCCCAAAGCTGGCCCGGTAGATTTAAGGGCAATAATATAGGTGGGTTCTGGCGTTGTAACGTATTTTCCATAAAATTCATCGCCAGTTGCAAGATAGGGCGGGCGATCTAAAGGTAAATTGATACGGTCATTGATTGACCAATCACTTAAATCACCATCAATGATAATGTTTTGGTAATGAGTGCCGGTATTTGCCTGTACCGCTTCTGGTAAAAAAGCATGGGCCAGTGTCGCGATGACTGTTTCAGAGATTAAGCTTGACCAAGGGCTATTTTTTTTAATGCGGTTTTTGGGTGGAGCTGGAAAAGGCATTTTAAGTTTGCCTCTAGCTTTCATGTTTCGGAGTTTGGCAGCGCCCCGTTTACTTTTTTTCAATGCATTACGCATTGCTTTTTTCATTTTTATAGAACGCTTTTTTTCCCAGTTCTTTTTAAAGTCTTCGGTTCGGATAACTGGTTTTTTATGTTTAAAACGTACAGGAAATCGATATAACGTTTTCTTACCCAAAGGCTTTGCATGCCGGTGCGATTTAACAAGTTGCTTGGTACTTTGTTTTGTATATGGATTGCCTGCTAAACAATTCGTAGTTATAGCTAAGGCAAATAAAATTATAATTGCTTTAGAATTATTGAAAATAGTCTTCAATGGCCAAAAAACGGGTAAGGTCATTTTATTTTTCACCAGAATAGTAGTTTGTTAAAAATACTCAGCGATTTACAAAAAATGATATCGAAAAGTTTGAAAATGAATTTCCACGAACCAGCAAAAGGGAACCGGAAAATGTCGCGTGATTGTAGGTAAATAACTACATCATTGCAAGCTTATTATTATTTTCTTGTTTTATAATTCCATTGGCTTTTGGGTTTGTTCATATAGAGAAAGTCAGAGAATCATTACTTCTTACAGGTCCAAGCAGGTTAAAGGTCCTTCATTAATTAGTTGAATGAAGGACCTGGTAGCGTTTTTACTAAAAGCCGTACTGAAAAAAACGTACTGAAGCTTGATTGTTCGACGCGCCATCAGGGTAATAATCTTCTGTGGTGCCTCCCGGGAATGCAATATTTTCACCATAAAACACCAAGTGAAAATTATTAATATTTCCCAGCCAACCTCTTGAAAACTTGAGCTCGACTATATTATTGAGAATACCGAAACTGGCTGCGCCTAGATCTTGCCAAGCCCAGTTATCTCCATCTCCCGTATAAGTTCTAACCATGTTTTCTTCAATATGAATTTCAGCTCCGATGCCATCATTAAGTCGATAGCCGGTATTTGGGTTGTTATCAGTATCTATATATATTTGCCATCCCCACCAGTTATCTTGGTCGATAGCACCATCATTCCGGTAGGCGAGGTAAATGTTATTCGCATCGTGAGCCAGCCATCCTTCGCGCCAATCCAGTTTATTATTGGCGCCAGAAACATCATCAGGATCTGTGCCGAAGGACTGTAGACCAGCCCAATCAGCCAAATTTCCATCGGTTGTGATAGAGGTAACAAGATTAGAAATGATGCCATTGTTGTTGGTACTTTGAACTGTAATATTTACTGTGGCAATTTCGCTGTTAAGAACTCCATCATTAACTCGGAAACTGAGCTGGTCAGGGCCGGAATAACCGGAATTTGGGGCGTAAGTTAAATTTGGCGCGGTACCTGATAAAGTTCCATGCGTTGGATTGCCAAGCACCTCATAGCTTAGTAGGTCACCGTCTTGATCTGATGCAGTCAATAATATAGTGATCAATGTATCCTGGTGAGTTGTAACACTTTGGTCATTTGCTACAGGTGCATTGTTGACCGGTGTTATGGGACTGATCGAGAGACTTATTACTGCGGTATTACTGTCAAATGTTCCATCGTTTGCCTTAAAAGTAAAACTATCGGTACCCGAATATCCAGAGTTTGGCATATATACTAAATCTGGCGCGGTTCCAGATAACGAACCAGAGCTGGGTTGCGATGTGATTTGATAGGTTAACGGATCTTGATTTGGATCGGATGCCGTTAAGTGAATGGAAATTGATCTGTCTTGCTGCACATTCAGGGTTTGACTGGTAGCCACTGGAGCCTGTCCGGTGGCTAAGTTGCCTTGCTTAGCTTCTAGACATAAAGTCAGTACCGACTCCAGAACATTCCATGCTTCCGCGTCGCCAGCGCTGGTGGTCGATGCCCCAATCAACCCATAGCGTGGATCACTTGGGTCTGTAATCCGATCAGTGAGGATTTTATCCTCAATTAAGGTCGCAGCAAAACTTGAGTCATCTAACAGAAAGGCTAAGCGCGCCAATAAGGCATAGATGCGTGTTTCTCCATTTAAAAGATTTTCTGTTTCTGGTATCAAACAGCCATCAGGTATGTTTGTACCAGTACACGAGGCAACATCATTACCATTGAAAGTCAGGTATTCTGGAATCCGGTTTTGAGCCGTATAAAAAGTTTTGAAAAAATCCAGACTCCTATTTGCGGCAGTCCGGGCCAGGGTGCGGCGAGATTCATCCAGAATCGTCGGCTCCAAATCAGAAGCGGCAGCCAGGTGTAAGGCAATCCATAAAGTCTGAATAACCTTCAGATGTTTGCCTTGATTAGTGTCTCGATTTTCAAAATCTCCTGTCCAATTACCATTGGCTTCATAGCCGTTATAGAATAAACCAGGTACTCCTGTAAGTTCTGAGTTCAGCAATAAGTCAGTGGATGATTGTAAAACTGGCTTCCAACGAGGGTGCTGTTTAGCAGCCTGTCCTAACATATAGAGGTCGTTGTAGTCGGTTGGAATCGGGTCTGTGGTTAAGCCTCCAATTCCAGTAGCTTTTGCAGCGGGATTCAGGCTGGAATCAGTAGTGCCGCTCCAGTCCCAGGCATAGCCCACCAAACCATTGGGATAAGCTGGAAATTCAAGAGGTGTTGTGTGACCGCGATCGGTAATACTTGTCCAATATATGCCGGTTAAAAGTTTATTGGCTAGTTGCTCGCTATCAGACATATTAAGACTGGAGCCTGCAAGTAATCCTCTGATTACCCGGAAATCATCAAGGGGCGCATTGCTGTTTTTCCATACGTCATCAAGTTCAACCAAGGGTTTAAAACGATCTCGATCAATCGCCCAGTTAACAATATGGTATAAAGGGTCAGTCATTAATTCGTCGATAAAACGGTAGGACTGTTGAAATGCCTGAGTATTTCCCATACAGGCAGAAGCTCGGAGCATTAACCCCATGTGCTCGGCAGTAACATGGTGACCATGAGCATAAATTTCCGTCAGTCCGGCATCATTGATTAAATTGGTATAAATACCAAATTTCATTGGCTCTGGAGCATTGCTGTGACGCATTGAATTCAAAATAAAATTCATAGCGCTTTCTGCAGCTTCCTGGCGATTGGGAGTAGACCAAACAGGTGCGATCCAAGCTGGGGCAGCAGATGATGTTTCGGACGCTAACGTTAAGCTAATCAATGTAAATTGATCGACTGTTAAATCCATTTGATAAAAATGATTAGCTGATTTTTGGATTGCTATATTACCAGATTGCCCTGCATTATCAGGGGTGTAGGCGGTTGCGCTTACTACCCTGTATCCATTGGGCGCACGGTAATCAATTTTAATATTTTGCAGTGAAGATTGTACCGGTTGTTTAAGTCCTGAATAATTCAATACATAGAGATAGTGTTTGGTTTCGCTTTCCTTTCCAATTTCAACATGGATCCCATCAGGCGCGTTTACAATGAATTCATCGGGAACATGAATACGGACAAGTTGCTCAACACTACTCAAGTCTTGCTTGGCTTTATTGGGATTGCTGATTGAAGCAAACATGTCCGATCCCTTGATGGTTGGATTGTAAACGGCAATTCCATTACCGAAAAAATTAACACTTTCCCCCGGGCCAGAGAAATCAAACAAATCTTGAAAAATACTAATACTGCGAGTATTGCCTTGTTCATCAAGAGTGCCTGGGAGTTCTCCAGTTGCAAAGACAATACCACCTGCAGACACGAAATTTTTTATGATATTCGCCTCTGCATTTGAAATTGCAGCAACACTTGGCAGCCATAAAAATTTAGTTTTCGCCAGTTCTGTAGTTGGTGAACCAGGGTCAGCAATGATCCTGAAGGGAATATGTAATTTCGTCAGTGCATGAGCCGCACCTCGGTAGCCGCCCAAATGAGGTTTTGGTAATGCACTGTCACCTGGTTCTGTAGCCCACCAGTCAGGATCGTTGTTTGGATTTGTCGTTGCGGCGTACATGCCGTATCCACCGCCAATCTTATAATCTTGATAATCGCGGGTTGGCGAGCTATACCAAATACCTACAGACGCAGACCGCGGTGTATCTAACAACGCCTTTTGGTGGTCGCGGATAAAGCCAAACCAGCGAGATCGAAATTCTGAATCAACCGTCAATGTCATTTCAGGAGTCTGTGATTCAAATGGAGCAATACCTGTTGTGACAGCCGCTCCGAGAGTTAAGCCGGCGTCTAGAGGTGTACTTCCATATGAAAAAGCCCAGGAAGGGTTTTCCCTGTCAACGGCTCGCGCCCATTTATACATGGTAAGTTTATTGCTGAACTCATCAATGCTAGCCCATGCCATCGCTTTGGTATTGGAAACACTGTCTATTTCCCAAACCCGTAACAGATTCTGGTTGCTGCGACGATAAGTCCCATCCAGGCCAGCTTCTGTTGCATCCATATAATCAGTCGGGAAGTTTTCAATGATTACCATGAAGTTGGGGTTGATTTCGTGTGCAGCGGCACGAATGGCATCAATAAAATCAGCCAGGTTTTCATGACGCCAACGTACCCAGGTTCGAAATACAGGGTCATTCCAGTTGACAGATGTTGGCGTCTGATATCCAGAATTTCCCCCCAAGTTATTAGCAATAGTCCAAGCATTAAATTCTGTTGCAGCCGCTGGTTCGGCCCCAGACCATAAAGCTCCTGTGCCTAAATAGATGGGAACATCAACCCAAATTCCATCTAGGTTGGTTGCAGCTAGCTGACGAACTCGATTGAGGAAATAATCACGATATCCGGTGTTTGGTGACATCCATGCGCTTTCCATTCCTGGTTCTACCCAGACCTCCTGAGACCCATAAAACACATTGGGGCTACCATCTATTCCTTGCTGAATCCAATCGGGATGATCTTTGTACATTGAATTGGGAGAGGATTCGCCGTTAGGTGTTGTTACTTCTAACGAAGGGTAATAAACAACAGCCCTCATATTGCGACTATGAGCGGTTGTGGCAATTTTATCCAAGAAGTCAATTTGTTTTTGGAATTGGGTGTCGTTCATGTAATTACTGAGCCCAGAATCCACTTCCAGAACGGCGACATTTTCAGTTTGCCGAAGTCCCATTAAATCAGAAATTTCTTGATCTGACATGTCCGGGTCAGCGTCAAAACCAGCAATGCGGGCTAATTTAGCCCAGTCAGGGATATTATTCTGAGCGGCAATGCTGATGCTAAAAGGAAAAGCGGTGGAAAGAATTAACCAGATAAAACAGCTAACAAAGAATGGCTTTTGCCGAGAAGCCTGTGGTCTGCTCATAGTGTTTTCTCCATGACTATGAATTGAGTAAGTAATAATGATTTTGTTAGATGATGGCCTTATTTAAGTAAAAAAGCCGGTTTCCTTGAGTTAATTAAAAGATAGCATTCAGACTAAGCGGTTAACGGGAAAGATCATCTGCTATTATTGTAAGCATTAAACTACAATATTGTCAACAAATAAATGTCGCTTGTATTCCGGGGACTTCGCAATCAATAATATACGTGTTATTCTTTTTTCTACGATCATGCCTTTTGGCGCGCTTTTTTTTATTGAAAGCACTTGGAATACACGCCAATATTTTAATGTAATTACGACAAATCCATTTTTCTTAGACTTTTAAATTTATTGTTTTGAGTAAGCTTTATACTACTATTGATGGTTCGTGCTGCTTTGTTTTTTGGTTGTTTTTTGGGACACACAATAAATTCTTGTTGAAGCGCTTCAGTGAAAAAATTTTATTTGGATTGTTTATGACTTTTTCGTCGGTCCTTTTGTCAGCGCCCAGTACTGCTTTTTTCTATGGTTATCCAATGCCTGTACATCTTTTAGCGCATTATGAACAAGTTATTGTTGAACCGGATAATCTGGGCGATCCAAAGTATTTGATGAGTAAAGGAGTTAAGGTTTTTGCTTATGTCAGTATCGGTGAAGTTGACCCCGTTCGCTCTTCAGAACAGAATATACCGGAGTCCTGGTTGCTTGGTAAGAATGAGGGTTGGGGTAGCAAAATTGCTGATTTAACATCTGAGGGCTGGGTGGACCACCTTCTGAAGAAGCGATTTTCCGCTTTATGGGGAAAAGGTTATAGGGGGTTTTTTTTAGACACTCTGGATAGTTATCAAAACGTTGCACGTAACCAAGAGGAGCGTACTGCCCAGAGACTTGCACTCGTAAATATCATTAAACAAATTCACCAACAATTTCCGGGCATAAAGCTTATTTTTAATCGAGGCTTTGAAATTTTGCCTGATGTAGCAATTTATGCTGACGGGATTGTTGCCGAGTCACTTTTTCAGAGTTGGAATCCTAGTACAAAACGCTATGAGAGGGTGTCAGTTTCTGATAGAGAATGGCTAACGGAAAAACTAAGGGAGGCCAGAGACCAGTACCAATTACCTGTGATTGTTGTCGATTATGTTCCTTCCAATCGAAAGCAATTGGCCAGACAGACAGCAAAAATGATTTCTCAGTTAGGTTTCACTCCCTGGGTAGCGGTTCCTTCTTTAGATACGCTGGGCGTTGGAGAAGTAGAGATTTATCCAAGGCGAATTCTCGCACTTTATGATAGTAATGATCATCCAACCGGATACGAAACATCTGAAATCCATCGACTGCTTGCGATGCCATTGGAATATTTGGGTTATACCCTGGAATATAAAAATATCCAAGAGGGTTTGCCAAATTACCAAATAGCTGGTCGTTATGCGGGTGTTATTAGCTGGTTTAAAACAGGCAGTATTAGAAACGAGTCATTGTACCGTGATTGGCTGTTACAACAGATTGCGGAAGGAATAAAAATTGCCATTTTTGATCATTTAGGTTTTTTGCCAGATCCGGAGTTTCTTAAGAAATTAGGAGTAGAAAGGATTGAGAAACAAGTTAATAAGCCACTAAAGATTAAACAAGCTGATGAATTAATCAACTTTGAAATTAAGGCGTTCCCTGGTTTGCGCGGGTTGACGCGCTGGCGAATCAATAATAATAAAATAAAACAACACCTTAGTTTGGTAGATGCGGATGATCACGAATTTGATGCTGTCTTTACGGCTCCCTGGGGGGGCATAGCATTTCAACCATACATTTTTATGACAGGCTACCAAGATCGGCAGCGCTGGATTATTGATCCGTTCCTTTTTTTACAGAAAGCTTTAAATTTGCCGGAAATTCCAACTCCGGACATTACAACTGAAAATGGCCGCCGTTTTTTAATGGCGCAGATTGATGGTGATGGTGTTTCAAGTTTGGCTGAATTACCCGAAACTCCGATTGCCGCAGAGGTTATTTATAAAAGCATTTTACGACGTTTTCCAATACCGACCACTGTTTCAGTCATTGAAGGAGAAATAACTGCGAAGCAAAACAAACCTGATCAAAGAATAGCAATTGAAAATTCTTTGCGTAATATTTTCAAGCTCGAAAATGTTGAAATAGCCAGTCATAGTTTTAGTCATCCTTTATCCTGGTTTTCCAAGGGAAATATTAATTCCAGTGGTGATGATTACAGTATTCAACTTGATGGTTACCATTTTGATTTGGATCGAGAAATTACTGGTTCAGTATCTTATATTAATCAGCATTTAGCGCCTAAAGGAAAACAAGTCCAGGTCTTCGTCTGGACAGGTGATGGGTTGCCTGGACTTGAGGCAATCGAAAAAACAGATGCTTTAGGTTTGGAAAATATAAATGGCGGCGGTGCAAGTATCCTTAATGATGATCAGACGCTTACCTTGATTCCACCAATGGGTAGGAGCGTTGGAGATAAGTTTCAAACATATGCTCCAATAGCAAGTGATCAGGTTTATACTCATTACTGGAGTTTTCCATTCTTTGGTTTCAAGCGAGTCATTGAAACTTTTCAGCTAACTGACTTACCCCGCAGACTAAAACCCGTTCATATTCACTATCATTTTTATTCAGGTACGAAAGCTTCAGCGCTAGATGCTTTAAAAGAAGTTCACCAATGGGCAGTTAATGAGGAAACATTCCCAATCTGGATAAGTGATTTTACAAAAAAAGTGAAAGAATTCCAGAAGCTTTCACTGGCAAAACGTCTTGATGGTGGCTGGGATATTCGAGGTGCCGAAAAATTGCGAACATTACGACTAAGTCCACAGAGTGGATGGCCAAATTTTCAGAAATCTGTCGGTGTTATTGGTGTTCGGGATGCTCCTCAAGGTAGATATGTCAGTCTTATGCCAAAACAAAAAAAAGTCTTATTGTATTTACAAGACGTTAAGCCAGATACGCCTTACCTCGTTCAAGCTAATGGAGTGGTAAAACAATGGCAGGTGACGCCGCAAGGCATTTCTTTTCAAATCCGATCTCATGGTCAAGTCGAAATGGTTGTTGCAAATGTTAAACAACATTGCCATGTGAGCTGGAACGGAACAAAGATTACCGGGCAACCCCAAAAAGAAGGATGGCGATTTAGATTTCCAAAAATTGATACAGGTGAAGCTGTTTTAGTTTGTAATGTGGATGCCTAACGCAAATCCTATGCTCATATTCTGCATCATTCAAGACTTTGACAAAATGAACTTGACAGAAAAAGAACCCGACCAGTAACTATGAATTCACACACTTTTGGAACCGCACAAGAAAAAACCGGGAAATTTTTGTATAGCAATATTGATTCTCAGAGAATTTTTAAAAAACTGCTTGATGGTATTGTTTATGGTAATCAATGTGGCTTACTGGTTGGTCCATTTGGGGTAGGGAAAACTAAGATGTTATATCGATTGATTGATATTCTAGGAGATGCAATTAAGCCGATCTATTTTGACAAAGCTTATCAATATTTTGATGATTTGATTGTTGATTTAATGCAAATCCTTAATTTGGATTTCGAATCGAAGCAAGATTTGGAAGGATTAGTGAGCAATTTCGAGAGCTTGAAAAAGGGAGGGCCAGCAATAGTCCTTATTTTTGACAATGTTGACCGATATAGTGAGCAAATGATCTCTCAGCTATTTACATTTGTTGATGGTATCAGGCAGAAAAAAGAACCTATAAGCCTGATTTTTTCAGGGCAACCGGCATTATTAGATATTGCTAGTGACGATTGCTTTCAAAATATAATAACTGCTCGTTATGACTTAGCCCCGTTAGCTATCCAAGAGATTGAAAATTATGTACACAAATACCTGAAATATTTGGGGCTTGATGGAGAAGTCACTATAGATGACGCTGCAATTAATAAAATTGTAGATTTAAGTCGCGGGGTCCCAGGGGTAATCAACAAAATTCTTGAGGATGTAATTTCGATCAAGGCTAGTCCATCAGGTAGAATTACAGGAGAATTAATAGAACAGTCGGCTTTATTAATTGTAGAACAAAATAAAGAGCAGCTGACTTCCTCCAGTCTCGACTCTCGTACACAAGGAAAAGTCTTTCAACCCCTTAGCAACGATGCCTCAACAAAGGGAAAAGAAAATCTTAATTCAGATGAAAACAAAAAAACAACTGGGTATTCAGGCAAAGAACGGCCAGACAATTTTTTGGATCAAGTAAATAATGAATCATCGGCGCAAGACAAGGAAAGTCGTAAATTTATAGGCAAAAAAAACAAGATTAATGTAAATGTATTACAGATAATACCGCTGATTTTGCTGATAATTGCCATTGTTTTAATAAACTATGGTGTGCAGATAAAGCAGGAATATCAATCTAAATCCATTAGTACTGCAAACAGCAAGTGAATTTGCACTTATACTATTCGCGATTAAGAATGCACATTAACTAGCTGGCGCATTACATTGATTGCGAATATAATAGCGACATGAATGATTACCACCTATCAGACGACGAGATTAAACACCTTGAAGTGTTGCATC
>JALSJK010000097.1 GCA_026989395.1 Methylomonas sp. | reverse complement strand
CTGGAATATCAGGATTGTCAGCTGTTTTTAGAGCAGTAAAAATTTCCCTTTACCGAATCATTCATCGGTTAACGACTGGCAGAATTGGTTATCTTTTAAGTGAGCTTATGCAGGAAGATGTTTCTTTTGGAAGCAGCGTATTACTCTGCATGGGTATAGACCGCAGTGATGGTGTCATGAAACTGGATAGCAAAGGGTATATGCGAATACATTGGCCATATCAAAATAGTATGCCGCTATACAATGCAATTCTGGCATTAGGAGAACAATTCAAAAATTATGTGGGCGGTAAGGCATTTGTTCCTATGCCAACCTGGTTATTATGGCCAAAACGAAGAAATGTTACTGTTCATGCTTTAGGAGGTTGCCGTTTAGCAGATGACCCTGAAAAGGGTGTGGTCAGTTCTGCACCAGAATCCATGGGACAGATTTTTGGTTATCAAGGTTTGTATGTTGCCGATGGGGCCGTTTTACCTACCGCAGTAGGTGCTAACCCAGTTGCAACGATATGTGCATTATCAGAAAGAATTGCCGAAGGTATTACTGGTATTAAGCCAGATGACGAATTATAACTATTGTTAAATACGCGACTAAATTTAGTCAGGAGGAAATTATGAATACAGAAAAAATTTCCTTTCAATTTACGGAAGATATGAAAGGCTTTGTGACCTTCGGGCAGAGTAATTATCTGGATGGCTTTGAGCAGGGCAAAAAGGCGGGTACTGCACTTGGCTTTCATTTGACGATAATAACAGATGATATAGACAAATTTGTTGAATCTGCTGAACATGAAGCAGAAGCTATTGGGTATATTTTGTGTGATCAGCTTGGCGGAAAACTGAAAGTTGAAAAAGGGATATTCAATTTGTTTGTCGATACTGAAGACCGTAATCGCAGGAAAATGAAATATCGACTTTTTTTCAAGGACAGCAAAGGAAAACCGTTAACACTTAGCGGGTTCAAGAATGTGCAAGATGATGTGGGGCCTGATATATGGAAAGACACTTCAACACTTTATGCCAACATTTTTGCAGGGCAAGTACCCGAAGAAAAGGAAGCTTCATCTGAAATCATGGCCACAGGTATCTTGCATATTGAAATTGCTGACTTTGTCAGGCAATTAACAACTTTTCGCAGTAATGGTGCGACATTTTCTGATCGCGCGGCAGCTATGGCGAAATTTGGTCAGCTATTTGCCGGTAGTTTGTGGGATACTTATGCCCCATCGTTAATGCCAGAGATGAGTGAATATGTTAGAGAAATACCGCTTTACACAACGGAGGGTATTACTGATGCTGAAATTAAAACTTATCCCTTCAATACCGGCGACAAACTTGGCTTGAGTTTATTGCGTTTTAATCGCTCTGAATGTGACGATGTGGTTATGATTGCCCATGGCCTAACGACATCCAGCGATATGTTTATTATGCCGGAACATTATAGTCTGGTGCAGTATCTCCTGGATCATGGTTATCGAGATGTTTGGACACTGGATTATCGGATGAGTAACCGGTTTGGATATAACATGCAACGGAATAAATTTAACATGGACGACATTGCTTTGTATGATTTTCCAGCTGCAATTGCCACCATTCGAGAACAGGTTGGACCAGATAAACGTATCCATGTGATTTGTCATTGCTTGGGTTCAGTATCATTCATGATGAGTTTGTTTGGTAAGGCTGTAACTGGTATTACTAGCGTTATCTCCAATAGTGTTGCACTGACGCCCAATATTCCTGCCTGGTCAAAAGTCAAGCTGACTGTGGGGCCTTTTCTGTGTGATTATGTTGTCGGTATCGAATATTTGAACCCGTATTGGCGGCGTCAACCTGGGTTTTCAATTGGCAAAGTGTTGGCCAATATAATTTCATTCTTTCATAAGGAATGTGACGTACCAGAATGTCACATGCTGAGTTTTATGTGGGGCACCGGATTTCCTGCTCTTTACAGTCATGAAAATTTACATGATGTTACTCATAGGCGAGGCGGCGACCTCTATGGAGGGGTTAGTGTGAATTACTATCGCCATGTCAGCAAAATGGTCAAGGCGGATAATACCGCTGTTAAATTTGAGCCAGACAATCCAAAATATCAATCATTACCGGACAATTACTTTGAAAATGCAAAGGAAATTGAAACTCCAGTGCTATTTATGACAGGTGAACTAAACAAGGTTTTTGCTAATTCCAACCTGATTTGTCATCAGCGTTTGGAAGAAATTGTGCCAGGCAGACACGAATTGCATGTATTTCCAAACTATGGACACCAAGATGTTTTTATGGGTAAAAATTGTGATCAAGACATTTTTCCACGACTATTGGAATTTTTGCAGAAGCATAGTAAATAGCCAAATTATAAATAATTGTTGAGGAGGCCTGAGTCATGAACAAGACAACAAAAACGTCTAATGATTCATCTGAACGTTTCAAGTATGGTCCAGTCAAGTGGTTGTTGGGTAGACAACTGATATCAGGTCTGCGTTGGATTGCAATATATACTATTCGCGATTAAGAATGCACATTAACTAGCTGGCGCATTACATTGATTGCGAATATAATAGCGACATGAATGATTACCACCTATCAGACGACGAGATTAAACACCTTGAAGTGTTGCATC
>JALSJK010000096.1 GCA_026989395.1 Methylomonas sp. | reverse complement strand
AACAGGCTTGTACAAACTTCTTCGACAACCTCGATGAGCATCATGCTCCTTTGCGTGCATTGTTGAATGAAAAGTTTCAGATTATTGAGGGCAAAGCCGGGTATTCTTGATCGTGGATAGTATACCTATTCAATATGCAACGGGCACAAAGGCTGATCCAGTGATGTTGGAAATTTTCAATAATCTGTTCTGTCAATAGCAGAACAAATGGGTATAACCCTTCAAAACACCGCTTATTCTGCCAATATCAAGGAAAGACTGGATTTTTCCTGTGCAATTTTTGATCAAAATGGTAATCTTGTAGCTAATGCTCCACATGTGCCTGTTCATCTTGGATCAATGGCAGAGTCAGTTAAAAGTATTATTGCCCGAAGAAAAGGAACCATGCGTAAAGGTGATGCTTACATGTTGAATGATCCATACAATGGAGGCACTCATCTTCCTGATATTACAGTTGTAACGCCGGTTTTTGATAATGATGGAAAACAGATTTTATTTTATGTAGCCAGTCGTGGCCATCATGCGGATATTGGTGGGAAAACACCCGGCTCAATGCCTCCTGATAGCCATTCTATTGATGAAGAAGGTGTGCTCATTGATAATTTTCAATTGCTCAGTAAGGGACGTTTGAAGGAGCAGGAAATTATCTCTCTGTTGACTAGTTGTGAATATCCAGCCAGAAATCCAAAACAGAATTTGGCTGATTTGAAAGCACAATTAGCAGCGAATGAAAAAGGTGTTCATGAGTTGCTAAAAACTGTTCAGAATTTTGGTTTTGATGTAGTTTTAGCTTATATGAAGCATGTGCAGGATAATGCAGAAGAACAAGTACGTCAGGTTCTGGGGGTACTGGCGAATGGTGAGTTTGTTCAGAAAATGGATAATGGTAGTGAAATTCGGGTTAAACTTGAAATTGATCGAGAAAGGCGTTCAGCCATCATAGATTTCTCTGGCACCAGTCAGCAGCATACAGGAAATTTTAATGCGCCTTATTCCATTACCCGTGCAGCAGTTCTTTATGTGTTTCGTACCTTGGTGGATATGGATATCCCAATGAATGAAGGTTGTGCGCGGCCTTTGAAATTAATTGTTCCACAGGGTTCTTTATTAAGTCCGGTTTATCCGGCGGCAGTTGTTGCAGGAAATGTTGAAGTGAGCCAATGTATTGTTGACGCTTTATATGGCGCATTAGGCATTATGGCTGCATCGCAAGGTACTATGAATAACGTTACTTTTGGCAATGATAATTATCAATATTATGAAACCATTTGCGGTGGCGCTGGTGCGGGCGAAGGATTCAACGGCGCTTCGGCAGTTCATACCCATATGACTAATAGTCGCTTGACTGACCCGGAAGTTCTGGAGTGGCGTTTTCCTGTTTTGCTAGATTCTTTTTCCATTCGCCGAGGTTCTGGTGGGGAAGGAAAATGGCAGGGTGGCGATGGCGTGGAAAGACGTATTCGTTTTTTAGAACCGATGACAGCGGCAATATTGGCTAATCATCATCAGGTTCCACCTTTTGGGCTAAAAGGTGGTAAAACTGGCCAAAGAGGTAGGGCATGGGTTGAAAGGTATCAAGACCGTTCACTTGTCATTCTAAAGTCAACGGATAAAACAGAAATGAATACAAATGATGTTTTGGTTATTTGTACGCCTGGGGGTGGGGGATATGGTAAAAAACAAGATTAATCCTGTTTAGGGTCAGATTAGCTAATGTAATGTCATCCCACAGCCTCTATACCGATGATCATCAAATATGACTGTAACGGTAGTTTCAAAAATCTCACCACTCATGTCATCTGAACAAGACTTGGATTTAAGTATGACTTCGAGTTTGTGTGCTTCATTATGGACGGTATATTTTGTGATATGCGCCTGTCGGTAAATCATCGGTTCGGGAGTTTTAAATTGATAGTGAGATTGCCCGTAATTACTGATAAACCAAATGTTGCCAGCTTTAGTAATGTCCAAAGACCAACCAGGCTCATTTCCGATAGCTCTAAAATCAATACCATTTAATTTAGCATGTTCCCAAACAGCTTTTGCAGCGTTATTTCTACAGTTTTGATAGTGTCGTTTAGCAGACTGTAATTCAGCAACTTGCTCATGAATTTTGAGTAAGAAACTATTACCCTTATATAGGGATTTTGAATCAGTAGTGATTTGTGTTAATTGAACAGTTTGATCCGGTAAAAATAACCAGGCAGTTTTGCCTTCAATATTAACAATAAAATGAAAATCATCGGAGCAGGTGAACACATAAGTCTGATTTTTTTTGGAAACCGTCAAATGAGAATTTCTGGTGGTTTCTTGCTCATAAGGTTTGTGATTTGAGCAGGAACTAAAGATAATACTAGTGAGAACAGCGATTAGAATTTTCATTTTTGGCGTGAATTAAGATACTTGATTGTTGCCTCATCCAATTTTATTTGTTTTTCTAAATATCGTTCTTCCTGCCATCTGTTATGACGTTTTTGTTCGAATAGTTTTTGTTGTTCAGTCGTCATACGCATCATCCGTTGGCTGGCTTCGACTTCGGTTTCGCATTGCCTGAAGGCATCGGACCATCCTTGAGCATAATCCCTGTCAGAATTGAATCGGCGCACGTCTTTTTTAAATTCATCAAATAAATAACCACCTGCTTTTTTTCCGCTGTGACAGCCGTCATCAAAACCATCAGCATAGGACAAAGGGTAGCCCTGTTCTATCATTATTTCCTTTTGGCTCATGCATCCGGAAATTGCCATGATTAGTATCAAAACAAAAAAAATTTTACTCATTGTTTAACTCCTATTTTCCATCAATCTTTTTTTAAGGTTAGTAACCAATAAGTGGTTCCCAATGCTATAACCACCGCAGCAGTTGCCAAAATATAAATGGGGGTTAATTCTTTAAAATCGAAAACAATGACTTTACGCGAAATAGCCATGAGCGCAGTAGCAACGACCAGTTTTATCGGCAAGACATCTTTTCTGATATAAAGGGTAATATTAGTAAAAATTTCAATGGCAATCAAAACTGCTAAAAAAGCACCGAAGGTTGCCAAAATATCCGATATATTCAAGAGGTAAATTGGTGGTGCCATTAGGCGCTGATAAAGCACATAAATAACATCTCCCACACCCCAAACGATGACCAATGTCATTAAAATAGCCAATACTTTTGCAGCAGTCCTGATGGTTTTATGGAGAAACTGAATTAAAGGGTCGTCATGATCTTCAGGAAGTTCTTCATGATATTTTTTTTCAGATTTTTTATTATTTTGTAGATTCACTAATAATTTCCTGGTAAAAAGACTCAGTTATTGTATTTTGCAAGCATTCGTTTGTCGATTCTGTTCTTGCAGAAAACGTATTGTATAGATGCAATTGTCAGATTTAACGAGGAAAAGGAAATGCGGGTTTTTCGTGCATTTCATGAAAATGCTGTTGCTAGAACTATTTTAGTCACAATCTTTGTTGAATAAGGTAAGGATGAACAATTTGCATCGATTGACAATAATTTCCGGAGGCCAAACCGGGGTGGACCGAGGTGCTTTGGATGCTGCTCTGGCAACAGGTAATCCCTGTGGTGGATGGTGTCCAGAGGGGCGATTAGCAGAAGATGGTGTCATTCCCGCTAAATATCCATTAATTGAATTGCCTGGGAGAGATTATCGGCAGAGGACATTGTGTAATGTACTTGCCAGCGATGGTACGTTGATTTTTTATTTTAATTATCCAGAAGGCGGTACTGAAGAAACTTTACGGTTTTGTATAGAATGGGAAAAGCCTTATTTGCTTATTGATGGTGTAGAAGTGTCTGTGGCCAGGTCAGTTCAGCGTATTCAGAAATTTATTGTGGATTTTGCTATTAGCAAGCTAAATGTTGCTGGTCCTAGGGCAAGCTCAGCAAAACAGGCATATAGCTTTAGCAATAACTGTATGCTCAGGTTGTTAAATGAAATTGAAAATAAAAGTTGAAATTTTAGACTTGCTGTAAAAAAATTAATTTTATGAGGACATGGATGTATAATCTTAGACTCTAACGGATTGGTTGAGTTTTTTATCGATTCTTTTTTAACCGTCTTTGGCAAAATTTTTTCTGTGGTTTTTTTGAAAACTTAAGTTTGTTGGGCCAAAAATTTTTAAGGCTCAATTTTTTTCAAATTACTACAAAAAAATTGTTGAGGAAATACAATGGATTGTAGTCTTTTTTTGAATCTATGACTTTATAATTAATAAGGAATAAATATGAAATTAATACATATACTTTTGTTAATGTTTTACATGGCGTTTAGTAGCTCAGTAAATGCAGGGAATTATTCATTTCATTACTATGGCAATTGGGGAGAGAATAAAGATTGTCAGTACAATTTTCGTCCTGTAATTTCATTTGTTGAAGTCGATTCAATCGACCTTGAGCAACAGCCACCCGTCCCAATTGGGGTTAAAGGTAAACTCAAGATACCTGTTAGATTTAGTTGGGATGAAGGTTGTATTTTGCCCGGTAAAAATTTGCCTGCTGTTGTAATCTTGCATGGCTCGGCAGGTGTCGACTCTCGAGGTGATTTTTACGCGCGTGCTTTAAATCGGGCAGGTATTGCCACTTTAGAAATTGATATGTGGGAAGCTCGAAATGTAAAATCTCTGGCTGATCGACCATCAATTCCTACAATAAACTTGCCTGATGCGTTTGCTGCTCTTAAGTTTTTAAGCGAAAATGAACATATTGATCCTGACAGAATTGGTGTTATGGGGTTTTCCTGGGGAGGTGTTGTAACAATGGCTTCTGCAATGCAAAGGAGTGTAGATTATTTTAGCAATGGTATTCAGTTTGCAGCCCATATAGCGCATTACCCTGAATGTTACGCTTACAATAATCCAAGAATACCAGGGTCAACTTTTTCAGATTTGACTGGTGCTCCGATTCTTATTCAAATTGGTGATAAAGATGATTACGATGAAGGAGCCGATGCATGTATTGACATGAAAAATAACCTCTCTTCACAAGATAAAAAAAATATCAGGATAATAAAATACAAAAATACTTTTCATGGTTGGGATAGATTGGAAGTCCCAACAACAGCTATTGATCCATTTTCTCATCTTGGTGCTGGAGGTGAAGTAAGAATTGTTCCTGACGTAAAAAAAGCTTACAAATCTCGTAAGAGAGTTGTTTGGTTTTTTAAAAGGCATTTGTAATAATGGTTTTTTCTGATTCAAGCAAACTATTAGTCAGTCTGTGACCTAAATTTATTGGGTGTTTTATTATTGTCTAAACATTATTTTCATCAAAGAAAGCTTGAATATCAATCTATAGTTTTGATGCGCATAGCCATTGGCAGAAAAGGCACTAACGTGTATAGTCATATTTTTTTAAGGAGGTAATATGATCAACAAGTTTTTATATTCAGTCGTTGTAATATTGTGTGCCATTTCATTATTATCATCTTGTGCTGTTACAACAGAAAGTACAGAGGCCAGTTCTGAAACCTTTGGTAATACTTCTGATGCGTCAACAGATTTAACTTCGAGTACCAGCGAAAAAGATGAAGAGGATAAACAAGCCGCCCGGCTGTTACGATACGTCAGAGCCAATTTTGACCGTATTCGTTCTGATATTGCTGTGGGTGAAGGTGAGCACTTGGCTACTTTAGCGGTTCTTTTGGATATTGACGAGTCTAAAACGCACCAGTTTTATCAGTTAAGCAAGAGTCATTTTAATGAATTGTACCCTTATGATGAAACGACACCAGAGCAATTGGTGAAACATTTAGGGCATTTGACAAGCCATCTTTAATTGAAGCCAGTCACTTGGGTTTCCATGCTTTGGTACATGGAAATCCAGATTGGTTTTTTTATTGATTTATGGGTGCCCGCGTCCCACTGGTAATTTACGTTGTTCTGCATTTTTGGACCAGTTTCGTAAATGCCAATGAAGCCTATATTCAACTGCTGACAAATGAAGTTAGAGCCAGGAAGCTTTGGAATGACCGGAATTGGCAAGTATTAATTCATTATTCTCCAGCGATTTTCGGCAAAAACATCACCAGCCTCATTGACGATCAAAGCTTTTTTATATCATCAGCAGGAAAAAACTCTCCACAAGCGGAACTGGAAGCCACTTTAAGGCATCTGTTCAAATCAGAAATTAAGCCTCAAAAATCTATTATTTGCCGCTTTCCCGCTAGAGCTGCCTGGTTAATCAAAGAATTGGAGATTAGCAGACAACGTTTACCTTCCATTAATTGTTCAAAACTTGAAAACTGGTTAAAAAATATTAATGCTGCCGGGATAACTTTGGTTTTTCCGGTATCGGTTTTAAATAGTCCGGCCTCCATGTTCGGTCATACTTTCCTAAGATTTGATCGCAAGGGTGAAAAGTGGCCTGATTTATTAGCATGGACAGTAAGTTATGCGGCCCGTTCTGATCGGGAGCGGGGTTTGGGGTTTGCATTGAAAGGTTTGTTGGGTGGTTATCACGGATGGTACAGTATGACACCGTATTATGAGCGGGTTAAGGAATATAGCGATATTGAAAGCAGGGATATCTGGGAATATCAACTGACATTCAATCAAATGGAAGTTCGTTCCCTGCTGCTACATTTATGGGAATTATTGCCGGTTTATTCCGATTATTATTTTATTGATGAAAATTGCGCTTTCCAGTTGCTTACACTTCTGGAAGCAGCCAAACCGGATCTGGATTTGACAAGTCAGTTTTTCTGGGACGCGGCGCCAGCAGAAACAGTTAGAGCCATAACCAGTATTCCGGGATTGTTGAAAAGAGTCAATTATCGGCCGGCCAGCCGCCAGATTATTGTAGCGCGTGCAAAACAGTTGACCGAGCATGAACAAACTATCGCCCGCAAATTAGCAACAGGTGAAATCGCACTCGAAGAAAAACAATTTGTTGGTTATGATTTACTGGGTAAAGTAAAAATACTTGAGTTAGCCTATGAATATGCCGCCTATCTTGAATTAGCAAAAAGCAAGAAAAGGCCTCGGCTAAATTTATTTAATTCAACCGTACAAGATGACCGAAAAACCTTATTACATCAGTTATTATTGGCTCGCAGTCAATTAATGACTGAATCACGGCAACCTGCGATTATTCCACCACGTTTCAGGCCAGATCAGGGGCATAGCGGTCATCGAATTGGCTTTCGATATGGGTTTGAAGATCCTTTGCAATTTTTACAACTAGATTTTCGTTGGGCATATCATGATGCGTTTGATCCTTCCAGTGGCTATATCAAAGGAGCACAGCTGGAATTTTTTAAACCAGCGATTCGTTTTTATTTGAACAAGGATCGTGTCCAGTTTGAAGGTATTGATCTGGTAAATATTGTTTCAACACCTGAATATAATAATTTTATTCAACCTTTTTCCTGGGAAGTTTCAGCGGCAGTCAAACGTTATCGCTTTGACCAGGATCATCGTCCTTTGATGGGGGATTTTAAAGCGGGCTTCGGAATTAGTTATTTGCTTTGGGAGGATACCCTGGTTTCAATATTTGCCAATATGAATGCAAAGATCAGTAATGAATTTAATCAATATGTTGCTCTGGCAGGTGGGGGGCGTATAGAGACAAATACATCGATAACTGATTCATGGCAATCGGGACTTTACGGCCAAATCATGCGATATTATCAGGGGATTTCACTTACCAGTTATCGCTATGGGAGTATTCAAAGACTCAGCATTAACAAGAATAATGCCGTACTTTTGAATATTGAACAAACCAGGGAATTCGGCCGTGCATTTTTAACAGCCGGATTGTCCTGGCAGTTCTATTTTTAATTATGTTACGCTGATATCATGTTTTTCAGAAAATAAGGCAATGAAAACCGGTTTAATCAATCACATGCTATTAATTTGCCAATTTGAGTTGAAGCGGTTATTTGCCACTCGAAAAGGATGGCTTTATCTGGCAACCTATATAATCGTTTGGTATTTCATCTTATTTTATCCCATTCGCTATGCAGCCGATTTGTTGGATCGTCAGCGTTCCTCTGCCCATGCCGGCAGTTTTTTTGAATTCTTAGGTTTTGGTTCGCTTTTAGACTGGGCAATTCCTGCTTTTGGGGTGTATTGGCAGTTTGCGTTGATATTTTTTCCGATAATGAGCGTTGTCATTGCAGCCGATCAGACTTGTTCTGATCGGCAGCGAGGTACATTGCGTTTTCTGGCACTAAGAGTAAGTAGGGATGCTTTGTTTTTCGGTCGCTATTTCAGTTACCTGGTGATTCAGTTTTTATTGATTTTGCTGACCTTGTCGGCAACATTTTTGTTAGTCATTTTTAGAGATGTCAGTTTGTTTTCCGTAGCTATCAATAATGCATCCAGTATTTTAATTAATTTATTTCTGGTTATATTACCATTTACTGCAATGATGGCGGCTTTATCGGTGACAGTTAAATCGGCTCGACAAGCAACGGTTTGGGCAGTGTTGATCTGGAGTTTTCTTGCTGGAATTATCAGTCTTTTGTCATCTTACCTGCCGGTTCTGGGAATGCTTAAAGTTTTGATTCCTGGTTATCAATTATCTCAATTGGCGCAATTGTCCGAATGGGAGGCTTTGCAAATAGCCTATATTCCAGTTTTGCAGTCACTAATATTGTTGGCAATCGGTCGCTGGATTATGCAAAGGCAAGCCTTATGAGTGAACCAATCATTCAGTGTCAGAGTGTAAGTCATTCCTATTCTGGTAAATTGGCACTTAAGCAAGTCAGTTTTGATATTACTCCCGGCGAGCCAATTGGCCTGGTTGGGCCGAATGGTGCTGGAAAAACTACATTACTGAGTATTTTATGTGGATTTCTTAAACCCAGCTCTGGAAGTGTTTCAATTTTTGGCTATAAGCCTGGTGATTCAAGGTTATGCGGTAGAATTTCAGCATTGCCACAGGATGCTTGGTTTGATCCGGCATTTACCATTGGCGAACAACTGGTATTATTGGCACGCTTGCAAGGTTTTGGCACTGATCAGGCCAAGCAGGAGGCAGAACGGGTTTTGGATGCGGTTGCTTTGAAAGACTCTTGGTCAGCTAAACCCGATACCCTTAGTCATGGTATGGCAAAACGTGTGGCCATTGCCCAGGCCTTAATTGGCAGTCCAGAACTGATTTTACTGGATGAACCAACGGCAGGACTTGATCCAGTCAATACGCGAAATATTCGCTCGATTATTATGGAGCAGGCAAAATATTCCACTTTTTTTATCAGTTCTCATGATTTGCCCGAATTGGGCCGTGTTTGTCAAAAAGTATTATTGCTGGAAAATGGGGTGATGAGCCCTATGCAACATAATGTTGCAGAAACAGAAGGTAGCACTGGTTTTATTACTTTGCAAATGGAAGCTTGTGCTGCGGATGAATTGATGAAGGCATTGCAAGAATTAAAAGGAGTAATTCAGGTTAGCAACCCTCAAAAAAATGAATTTCTTGTTGAATATTTGCCTGAAAAAGCACCACAAATGGATATTGAAATTTTAACTTGTCTGGCAAAGTGCCATTGGCATTACAGGCAGTTGACCAGGGGTAAAAGTCTGGAAGAAAAGCTGTTTTTCACTGATTAAAAAAACACGCCGGTTTTGGAGGATTCACCAGGAATTTCCCTGACTAGTTTAGGTACTAGATAGCCTGGAAGATTTGCTTTTACCTCGTTCATAATTGAAATTGCTCTACTTGTCTTGACATCAAAATGACCGGTACCCGTTGCTTTATCAAGAAGATGCAAATAATAGGGGATAATATTGTTGGCAAATAATTTTTCACTCAGAGCAATTAATTGCTCGGCTTGATCATTGACGTCTTTTAAAAGCACCGCTTGATTGAAAAGCAGTATTTGATGTTGTTTGAGCAGCGAACAGGCAGTAATCACCTCAGGGCTAATTTCATTGCCGTGGTTGCAATGTAAAACCATGATGATTTGTTGAGGGATACGGCTAAAAATTTCCAGAAGTTGAGGTGTGATTCTACTCGGTAAAACTATCGGAATACGACTGTGAATTCTGATGCGTTGAATATGGTGAAATTGGCTTATTTTTTCGACAAGCTGGCCCAGTCGGTTGTCATTTAACAAAAGCGGGTCGCCGCCACTCAAAATTACTTCACTGATATCAGGATTATCATGAAGGTACTGAAGCACAAGAGAGAGCCGGGTTTTATTCATTTGCAAATCAGCATAAGGGAAATTTCGCCTGAAACAATATCGGCAATTAATAGCGCAGCCTCCCGTGGTTATTAGCAGTATCCGGCCATGATATTTATGAATTATTCCACCGAGTTTTGCAGCTTCCAGATCACCAACCGGATCATTGATAAAGTCAGGAAAAGTATTTAATTCATCGCTAACAGGTAGAACTTGCTTTAGCAGAGGATCATTTGGATTGCCTTTTTCCATGCAGTTTGCAAATCCGACTGGGACACGCATGGAAAAATTCTGGATAGCTTGATCAGATAATGGCAGACCCTCTGGTTGCAGATTTAAAAAGTCGAGCAAATCTGTAATATTTGTGAAAGCCTTGGCCAGTTCAGTTTGCCATGCAGGTACAAGAGGCTGTACGGAAAGATGCGCATTCATGCACTTAGATTTAAGGTAGATGAAATAATCAGTTTCTATCAAATTCGCGGTCCATTATAATAGCAAACTTATTATGCCGCCGTGGCAGCATAAATAATCTAAGAAAACTAAATTGATCAATCGAGGGAAAAATGGCCACTTACAGTACCAATGAATTTAAAGCCGGTTTAAAAATCATGTTGGATAATGATCCTTGCGCTATTATCGACAATGAATTTGTCAAACCGGGTAAAGGGCAAGCATTTAACCGGGTAAAAATAAGGAATCTCAAAAATGGCCGGGTGATTGAAAAAACCTTCAAATCAGGCGAATCCGTTGAAGGCGCAGATGTTATCGATATAGATATTCAGTATTTATATAACGATGGGGAATTCTGGCATTTTATGGTTCCCGATACATTTGAGCAATATTCTGCAGACGAAAAGGCGGTTGCTGACTCCAAATTGTGGTTGAAAGATCAGGATATGTGTACCGTGACACTCTGGAATGATGCGCCTTTGGCGGTGAGTCCACCCAATTTTGTCGAATTAAAAGTGACTGAAACTGACCCAGGTCTTAAAGGTGATACTTCGGGCGGTGGCGGCAAGCCCGCAACACTAGAAACTGGCGCAGTGGTTCGCGTACCTTTATTTGTGCAAATTGATGAAATGATCAAAGTTGATACCCGAACTGGAGAATATGTTTCCCGCGTAAAAGAATAATGGCCGAAGACTGGCGCCCAGCCTGTAGTCTTGATAATCTCAAACAAAGAGCCCAGATGTTGGAAAAAATCAGGCATTTTTTTGCTTCCAGGCATGTTTTGGAAGTTGAGACGCCGATTTTATGCCAGGGAATTGGAACAGACCCTAATCTGGAATTTTTTTCTACCCAGTACCTCAGCGGTCAACGCTCCAGAAATTATTTCATGCAAACCTCACCGGAATTTTGCATGAAAAGATTATTGGCTGCTGGCAGTGGCTCCATTTATCAAATTTGTAAAGCTTTTCGAAATGGCGAGTCGGGGCGTTTTCATAATCCAGAATTTACTTTGCTGGAATGGTATCGTGTGGATTTTGATTTGGCGCAGTTAATGGATGAAGTATCTGATCTCATAAAAACTTTGTTTGAAGGAGAGTTGCAAAAAGTAGAGAAAATCAGTTATCGAGACATCTTTTATCGCCATACTAGACTCGACCCTCTGGATTTTAATCTTGAAAGCTGGCGTCAATGTGCCAGAAACCACCAATTAACCGATGCTGAATTAATTTGTGCTGATAATCATGCGATTTGGCTGGATTTTTTATTCAGTTTTCTGGTGCAGCCTCGGCTTGGTAAGCAATCAATCTGCTTGATTTATGATTATCCCGCCTGCCAATCTTCATTAGCGAAAGTTAAAAAACAAGACCCGCGCCTTGTTGAACGTGTCGAGGTGTTTTTAAGAGGCGTTGAGCTAGGGAACGGATATTTTGAATTGACTGATGCACAAGAACAGCAACGTCGATTCGAAAAAGAGCAAGATCGCCGAAACCAACAAGGATTAAAAGCCCCTGGTTTGGATTGGCGTTTTTTGGAAGCCCTTAAATCTGGATTGCCACGATGTTCGGGTATGGCTATAGGCCTTGATCGACTATTAATGTTGATGACTAATAGTGCCGAAATAAATGATGTACTTACCTTTCCAATTGGCCGGGCTTAATGGTTGGCTGGCTTTAAAAGCTGATTAAAAGTTTAATGTAAGGTATACTTTTGCCTTTAAAATTTGCTAACAAATACTCAAGCCTTTCCAAAATTCATGAAATTTCCGATTCTCCTGCGGTTCTTTTTTTTAGCGGTTTTGTTTTTCCAGAATGTGTTAGCCGAAGAGCAGGGGTTCGTTGTCCAGGATATTAAAATAACCGGTTTGCAAAGAATATCTGCTGGCACGGTCTATAACTATCTGCCAGTAAATGTCGGCGAGAAATTTACCAACGATAAAATCGGGCCGTCAATTCGGGCGTTGTTTAAAACCGGGTTTTTCAAGGATGTTGCTTTGGAAAGGGAAGGGGATACTTTGGTCGTTCATGTGCTGGAAAGGCCATCCATCGCCAAGATTGTGATTAAAGGTAATAAGGATATTTCTACTGATGATTTAATGAAAGCCTTGAAAAAGACTGGACTGTCAGAAGGCAAGGTTTTTAACAGGCAAATCCTGGACAAGGTTGAGCAGGAATTACGACGTCAGTATTTTAGCCATGGTAAATATGGTTTAAAAATTGATACCAATGTCACCCAATTAACCCGAAATCGTGTCGGGATTGAAATTAAAATTTCGGAAGGCCGGGTTGCCAAAATCAAGGAAATCAATATAGTAGGTAATCAAGTATTTGAAGAAGATGAATTATTAGATCAATTTGAATTAAGCCCGAGTCATCTGTTGTCGTTTTACTTTAAAAACGATCAATATTCCAAACAGAAATTAGCAGCAGATCTGGAAAGATTGCGATCTTATTATCTTGATCGCGGCTATATTAATTTTGCTATTGAAAGCACCCAGGTCGCATTGACGCCCGATAAAAAAGGAATTTATATTACTGTCAATATTAAGGAGGGTGATCAATTTACCCTGGAAAAAGTCAAGTTGGCCGGTAACCTGGTGGTCGAACCAGAGGAACTGATCAAGCTGGTACAAATTGGTCCTGGTGAAATTTTTTCCCGAAAAAGAGCCACTGAAACATCGAAACTGATTTCAGACCGATTAGGTGATGAAGGTTTTGCTTTCGCCAATGTCAATATGGTGCCGGATATTAATAATGAGAACAAAACTGTCGATATGACATTTTTCGTAGATCCTGGAAAGCGGGTTTATGTTCGAAACATTAATATCAAAGGTAATACCAAAACGCGTGATGAAGTTATCAGGCGGGAAATGCGTCAAATGGAAGCTAGTTGGTCATCAACCACAAAAATAGAAAGATCCAAAACCCGATTGAATCGTCTTGGTTATTTCGAAGAAGTTAACGTTGAAACCCCACCAGTTGTAGGCACTTCTGATCAGATAGATGTAAATTATACGGTTACCGAAAAAGCTTCAGGGAATTTATCAGCAGGTATCGGTTTTTCACAAACCCAGGGCGTGATTTTTAATGCCAGTGTCACTCAGGATAATATTTTTGGGTCAGGGAAACGGGTAAGTTTTAATTTTAATAACAGTGACGTTTCCACCATCTACAGTTTTGGTTTTCTTAATCCATACTTCACAATTGATGGTGTTAGCCTGGGTTATAACCTTCTGTACCGGGAAACAGATGCTGCGGCAAATAACTTGTCACGTTATAGTATTGACGTTGCCAGTGCTGGATTCAATATGGGCTTCCCTATTGATGAATTTGAACGAATTAGTTTGGCTTTTGATGTCAAATATACTACGTTGAATACCGGTGAAAATGCGCCTCAAGAGGCCAGAGATTTCATTAATCAAAATGGCTCTTCATTCCTTACGCTTCCTCTTTCCATTGGTTGGACGCATGATACTTTAGACAGGGCAATTTTTCCTACCCGAGGTGGTCAGCAACGTGTATCAGGACTAATAGCAATTCCTGGCGGGGATTTATCGTTTTACAAGATTAGTCTGAAAGATCAGCATTATATTCCGTTGGCTAAAGATCTGGTGTTACGGTTATTTGCTGAAATTGCCTATGGTGATGGTTTGACAGGAACTGACGGCTTGCCGTTTTTTGAACACTTCTTTGCTGGTGGTGTAAATTCAGTTAGAGGTTATGAAGACAATACCTTAGGACCTCGAGATTCCAATCGCGATCCATTCGGTGGTGCGATGAAATTCGTTGCCAGTGCTGAAGTTTTTTTTCCAATTCCGTTTTTTGAAGATTTAAAATCCGTTCGAGTGGGCGCTTTCTTTGACGCGGGGACAGTCAGTGATTCATTTGATTTTGGTGGGCTTCGCTATTCGGTTGGAATTTCCGGGAAATGGCTCTCACCTTTTGGCGCATTATCCGTTAGTGCAGCAATTCCTTTGAATAAGGGTGCCGACGATAGACAGCAAATGTTTCAGTTTACTTTTGGATCAGGCTTTTAATCCCAAATTTTTTATCCATTTATTAAACCCGGGAGAAGGAATTCTCCCGGGTTTTTTTTTGCCTGCTTTCTTTTACAAAAAATATACGAATTTCAAAAGAATAATTGACTTTCACAAATCTATTTCTGTACTACACTTTTTGTAAAGCCAGAACACAGGCTTAAAGATTTGAAATTCGTTGAAAATAGCTAAGAGGAAAACTAATGGCGACTATTCTTGCAGTTGATGATTCAGCTTCAATGAGACAAATGGTGACATTTACATTAAAAGGCGCAGGATTTGATGTGGTAGATGCTGTCGATGGAGTCGATGCGTTGAACAAGGCAAAAGCCAACAAATTTGACCTGGTCGTTACCGATGTCAACATGCCGAATAAAGATGGCATAACCCTGATTAAAGATTTAAGGGCATTGCCCGATTATAAATTTATTCCCATGTTGATGCTGACAACTGAATCCGGTACGGATAAAAAAATGCAGGGCAAAGCAGCGGGTGCGACTGGATGGATAGTGAAACCATTTAATCCGGATCAATTACTAAAAACAGTAAAAAAAGTATTAGGTTAATAATGTTTTGTTTGTAAATCCTTCCAATCAGCACAGGTAAATAAATGTCTATTGATATGGCACAATTTCATCAAGTCTTCTTCGAGGAAAGTTTCGAAGGTCTTGATGCTATGGAATCAGGGTTGTTAAACCTGGATATGGGGGATGTTGATAAAGAAGAAATTAACACTATTTTTCGCGCAGCCCATTCCATAAAAGGAGGGAGTGGCACATTCGGTTTTACTTCAGTTTCTGATTTTACCCATGTGATGGAAACCTTGTTGGATGAAATGCGTGATGGTCGACGCCAAATCACTCAGACAGCATTGGATGTTTTATTAGGTTCAGTTGATTGTTTAAGAGAGATGCTTACCGCTATCCAGGAAGGAGATGAGGTTAATGAATCTAAAGTTGCAGAGCATAAACAAGCGCTAGACAAAGAGCTCAACGGCGAGAGTACAGAAGTACCTCAAATAGAAAATATTGCACAATCAATTGATACTATTGAATCTTCTAAAGCTGCCAATGAAGGTTCAAGTCAGGCAGGTTGGCACATTGTTTTTAGTCCTCATGCTCACCTGCTGAAAACCGGAAATGATCCAGTACGTATGTTTCGTGAATTAAAGGAACTTGGCGAATTAACAGCAATAGTCGATTTGCAGGGCGTGCCAGGGTTATATGATCTCGATCCTGAAGATTGTCACTTATCTTGGGATCTTAAAATTGAAGGAGATATCAGTCGAGAAGAAATTGACGATATATTTGACTGGGTTGAAGATGATTGCGATATGGCAATTCAGACGTTAACTAATGGCGTCACAACTTCTCAGCATCCAACGAATGATGTCGCACCAAATCAAATAAATTCAGCTGCTAATTCTGAGCAGCCTGCAGAAAGTAACGATGTAAAACCAGAAAAAATAAGTTCTGTACAAGCAGTCAATCAATCAGCAAAACCTAAAGCAGAAAAAAAGGAAGCCAAGCCAAAAGGTTCCAGTTCTATTCGTGTAGATACAGCAAAGATTGATACCTTGATCAATATGGTTGGGGAGTTGGTTATAACCCAGTCGATGTTGAGTTTGGTGGGGGAAGATTTTTCCCCACACAAACTGGAACAATTAAAAAACGGGATTACACAGCTCGGCAGAAACACTCGTGAATTACAAGAAAGCGTAATGAATATCCGAATGTTGCCAATTAGTTTTGTCTTTAGTCGCTTTCCACGTCTGGTTCATGATTTAAGCACCAAACTCAACAAAAAAATTGAGTTAAAACTCAGTGGCGAGAATACAGAGGTTGATAAAACGGTTGTTGAATTAATCAGTGATCCTTTGGTTCATTTAGTCAGAAACAGTTTGGATCATGGTATAGAAATGCCAGAAGATCGAGTGGCAGCAGGGAAGCCAGAAACAGGAACTGTCAATCTGAATGCATATCATCGAGGCGGTAATATTGTTATTGAGGTTGTTGATGATGGCAAGGGGCTTAATAAAGAGGTATTAAGAGCCAAAGCAATAGAGAAAGGTTTGATTGAAGAAGACGCTATTTTAACTGACAAACAAACCTATGAATTAATTTTTCATGCCGGTTTTTCCACAGCAGAAAAGCTTACGGACGTTTCTGGACGTGGTGTTGGTATGGATGTCGTCAGAAAAAATATTCAGTCACTCGGTGGTAATATCGAGATTGAATCTGAATTAGGAAAAGGTTCAACAATAGCAATTCATTTGCCGTTGACATTAGCAATTCTGGATGGCCAGTCTGTAGCTGTGGGTGACGAGACATATATTGTGCCATTAGTATCTATCATCGAAACCCTCAACATTGATGAAAGTATGGTAAATCGAGTAGCCGGAAAGGGTGAAACATTTCGATTAAGGGATGAGTATTTGCCTATTGTCAGAATGCATGAAATATTTTCTGTAGAAACTGCCAAGGCAACCAGATTGACAGAAGGACTACTGGTGGTTGTCGAAGGGCAGGGCATGCGCTGTGGGTTATTTGTTGATGATTTATTAGGTCAGCAACAGGTTGTTATTAAATCACTGGAAGCGAATTATCGTCGGGTAGAAGGAATTTCTGGAGCAACAATTCTTGGTGATGGTTCGGTGGCATTGATTCTGGATATTCCCGGTTTGGTCAGACTTTCCAATCTGTAAAGACAAAAAAATATGAGTGAAGCAAATAATCTGGCAGAGGTTGAGGTAGAAGGCGAACAAAAGCAGGTGGCTAATGCAGTCCAGTTTTTAAGTTTTATCCTTGGCAAAGAACAGTACGCAGTTGATATTCTGAGGGTACAGGAAATCAGAAGCTGGGAACCGATTTCCAGAATTCCCAATGTGCCATCTTATGAAAAAGGTGTTGTTAATTTGCGTGGAGCAATCGTACCTGTGATTGATTTGCGGGATAAATTTAACTTGGGACATGCGGAATATACACCGATGACTGTGGTGGTGATTTTACAAACCGAAATCAATGGCAAAAACAGAATTATGGGGGTTGTTGTCGATGCGGTATCCAATGTGATTGATATTGATAAGACCACGATTCAAAGCCCTCCGGAATTTGGTACCAAAGTCAGCACGGAATATATTAATGGTCTGGCGGCTGTCGATGAACAAATGGTGATGTTGCTGGATGTCGATAAATTATTGAAGTTAGATGATGTGGATGATGAAGATGAAAACTAATTTACTGACACTAAGGGGTGTCAGACCGTTTTATACTTTTGGTAAAACTACCAACCTGAGAAATACCATGATGGCAATGGGTAAGGAGCAAATACGATGAAAATGAATATGCCGGTAACGGATCGGGAAGTGATGATGAAGGATGGAACTATATTAGTTACCCGGACTGATACCAAAGGACGAATAACCTATGCCAATGACGATTTTGTTGAAATCAGTGGTTTTAGCCGAGAAGAACTGGTTGGGAAAAATCATAATATTGTTCGTCACCCTGATATGCCGCCTGAAGCTTTTGAAGATTTGTGGAACACTAATAAGCAGGCTAAACCATGGAAAGGGTTGGTTAAAAACCGAACCAAAGCCGGTGATTATTATTGGGTGGAAGCTAATGTAACACCAGTATTTAAAAAGGGACAGGTAGTAGAGTATTTGTCAGTACGCTATGCACCAAGCAGGGAGCAAATTAATACTGCAGAATCACTTTACCAGCAAATACAGGCAAAAAAGGCAACATTAAAACCAACAGGGATGGCTGCAAAACTAAAAACAATCAAAGAGATGCCATTACATTTTAAGGCGGCTCTAGCTATGCTGGCATTTTTGATACCTGATGGTTTTCTAATGTTTCAGTTATACCAGCAACAATCATTTACATTATTATCTGTAGTTACATTACTAACGATTGTTGGAATAATGCTTGGTGTTCATCTATTAAAGTTGATTAACACCTCAATGGAAGAAGCCATTAGTATTTTTTATCGATTGGCAGATGAGAAATTTCGTAATCCCATTGATATTGACCGAAACGATTTGATTGGTGATTTTTTCCGTGGGCTTCAGTCCATGCAGGTCAAGCTCAATTCAGACATGTCTTATGTCAAGGAAATGTCAATTGTCTCTGGCAGATTAAAGCAGGCCCTGGACAATGTTGAATCCAATGTTATGGTGGCCAACAATAATTATGAAATCATCTATATGAATAAAACTGTTCAGAAGATGTTTAGTGAGGCTGAAGCTGATATTCAAGGTCAATTACCTGATTTTAAAGCTGACCAGTTATTGGGTTCCAATATTGATATTTTCCATAAAAACCCAGCTCATCAAAGAGCCATGCTGGATAAATTAACCGGTACATTCAGGTCTGCTTTAATGATCGGTGGTCACACGATGAATATTGTAGCCAGTCCAGTTATTGATGAGCATGGTGAACGAATCGGTATTGTTGTCGAATGGAAGGATAGAACTGAAGAAGTCAATATTGAACGGGAAATTCAAACCTTGGTTGAAGGTGTAAAAGCAGGTGAACTAAGTAGTCGTATCAATATGGCCGATAAAGAAGGCTTCTATGAAGTACTAAGCCGAAATTTGAATGAAGTGGCTGAGACAGTTGAAAAAGTGATGAAAGAAATTGCCTATGTCATGAGTGGTTTGGCAAATGGCGATTTAACCAGGACAGTTAACAGTCAATATTACGGACTCTATGAAACCTGTAAAAATGATATCAATACCAGTCTGGCTAAGTTAAGCGAAGTATTTGGACAAATCAAGGAATCTTCAGAGTTTATTCGGAATTCTTCGCAGGAAATTGCCAGTGGAAATAATAATCTTTCTCATCGTGCAGAAGAGCAAGCAGCCAGCTTGGAACAAACCGCTTCCAGTATGGAAGAATTAACAAGCACTGTTAAAAATAATTCTGATAATGCACAACAAGCGGACAAACTGGCCAGTACAGCAAGAAAACTGGCAGAAGATGGGGGAGGAGTTGTTAAACGTGCAGTTAACGCCATGGAAGAAATTAATGAAAGTAGCAACAAAATTGCCGAAATTATTGGTGTCATTGATGAAATCGCCTTCCAGACCAATTTGCTGGCATTGAATGCATCAGTTGAAGCGGCCAGAGCCGGTGAGCAGGGACGTGGATTTTCCGTTGTTGCCACTGAAGTCAGAAATTTGGCTCAACGAAGCGCTACTGCAGCACAGGAAAGTAAGGATTTAATTCAGACCAGTATCCAGCGAGTAAGAACAGGGACTGAGTTTGTCAATGAAACAGGCTCGGCCTTAAATGAAATCGTCACCGGTGTTAAAAAAGTCGGAGATATTGTTTCTGAAATTGCGGCTGCCAGTGCTGAACAGTCACAAGGTATTGAGCAGGTCAATCAGGCCGTTTCACAAATGGATGAGATTACCCAACAGAATGCGGCACTTGCCGAAGAAGCATCAGCTGCCAGTGTTTCGATGAGTGAACAGTGCGATACCATGGCGAGTTTCTTGAGCTTCTTTGAAGGTGGGGGCTCAGGTTCTTCTGGTTCAATGCCAAGCTCAACAGGTCAGGCTGCCAGTTCTTTGGATTTTTCTCTAGCAAAAAGCAAACATTTAAGCTGGAAAGCAAAATTAAGAAATTTCCTCGAAGGTAGCGAGGCATTGACCATGGATCAAGCAGTATCCCATCGGGATTGTGATCTTGGTAAATGGCTATATTCTACCGGAATGACAACTTACGGACACTTACCAGCGATACAACAGATTGAACCAATACATAAACAAATGCATGAGTTGGTTCATCAATGTATCAGTCAACGACAGAATGGAAATGCTGCCGGAGCTGAACAAGCCTATCAACAAGTCGCAGGATTATCAGACAAAATTGTAAGTTTACTATCTGATGTGGAGGCCAGTATATCCGGGAAAACTGTCAATACACATACACCAGTAGTGAAATCTGCTCCATCACCAAGACCGAAACCATCAGTCTCGGTATCATCTGGCAGTGATGATGAATGGGAAGAGTTTTAAAAAATTATAATTGAATCAATACTAATCAAGGTAACTGAAAACAGAGAATAAATCATGGCAAACGAAAATCAGTTGGCGCAAGCCAGAGAACCCAGTACCGCTCAATATTTGACATTTCAGCTTGCCGATGAATTTTATGGACTCGAGATTCTTAAAGTCCGGGAAATAAGAGGTTGGGAACCGGTCCGTGAAATACCTAACACGCCAGATTTTATAAAAGGCGCGCTGAATTTACGAGGAGCAATTGTTCCAATTGTCGATTTACGTGAGCGCTTTGGCATGAAAAAGGTTGACTATTCTCCAGTAACCGTTGTGATAGTGCTTTCGCTTGTGGACCAGGCAGATGACCTGGTAATTGGTATTGTTGCAGATGCGGTTTCTGATGTGCTTGATATTAACAAGGATGAAATTCGAAGTGCACCCAATTTGGGTTCTAAAATTGATACCCGATATATGCAAGGAATGTATGTAAATGGTAGCCGGATGATCATGCTGTTAAATGTAAACAAACTTTTAAATCCCGAAGAATTCGCAAATTTAACGGATTAATAATGAGCGTTAATATTATTGCAGTCATCAATCAGAAAGGTGGAGTGGGAAAGACTACAACATCTGCCAACTTGGCACATGCTTTGGCGCTAAAAGGCATGAAAGTAACTTTGATAGATTTTGATCCACAAGGCCATTTGGGGGTTAGTTTTGGGGAGGTTAAACACAATGCTGGGATTGGTGAAGTGTTATTGGAAAAAACCACATTGGAATCTGTGACCTGCAAGGTTAGAGACAATCTTCAACTTATACCTGCGGGTTCTGCATTGAAAGAAATTGAACAATTAACCGAGGGTGGTGCTCAGCGGGGTGACTTATTAAGAAAGGTTTTAGAAGTTTCGTTACAGGATCAGGACTATGTGTTAATTGATTGTCCACCTTCATCTGGGTTACTGGCTGCCAATGCATTGTTTGCAACGGATGAATTGTTAATACCGATGAGTGGAGATTTTTTATCGCTACAAGGTTTGTCTCACTTGATGGCTTCAGTCCGAAAATTTGAAAAGGTATTAAATAAAAAATATACAAAATGGTTGGTACTATCGAGATTTAATACCGTTAGACGGTTATCAAAACAAGTATTGAATATTTTGTTGAAGCATTTTCCTCAGCAAATTTTGGCAACAGTCATTCGAGAAAATGCCATGTTGGCAGAATGTCCTAGCTTTGGCAAAACTATTTTGGAATATAGGCCTGGAAGTCGTTCTGCAAGAGATTTTCGCTCTCTGGCTGATGATTTTTTGGAAAGGAAGGTGATGAATGGCGCGTGATGAAGAACAAATGATTGGTTTCGATCCGTTAGCATGGATGGATGAAAGCGACCAAGATAAAGGTAAAACCCCTGCTATGGAACAAAGTGCGGAGGATACAGGAAAATCTGATGTACCATCTGAAAATGAAGCTGACAAAAATAAAGTTAATTCCGAAGAGACTGAAATTGATATTAAGCAGCCAACGATCTCAACTCAAGAATACAACGATGTAGTTGCAGGAGAAGGACAAGTGAAACTGGAAGCAGAAATGAATATTCAGAAAGTGGCAGAATTACACAAGACTTTAATAGAAGTATTGGAACAAAATGATCTGATTGAAATTGATGCACAAGCTGTGAAGACGATTGATACGGCAACATTACAATTGCTTGTGGTATTAAAACAAGAAGCAGTCAAGCTGCATAAGAATGTTGTTATAAGCGCATCAGAACGTTTTGTTGAATCGGCAAATCTTCTGGGTATTGGCCAAATGCTGGAAGTGGCGTAAGGATAAAATGTGAGCCAAAAACAACGTGAATTTGAATATACCTTTGAGGATTTTGATTTCCTGAGGAAATTATCAAATCAGCATTCCGGTATTATTGTTACCGATGATAAGTTTGACATGTTCTATTCACGATTATCCCGTCGTATTAGGACACTGGGTTTAAGTAGTTTCAAGCAATATTGTCAATATCTGACTGATAACAAGGAGCAGGAATTTACCGAGTTCATTAATTCGATTACGACGAATTTAACCGCGTTTTTTCGGGAAAACCACCATTTCGAATTCGTCCGTGACACGGTCATACCGGACCTGTTAAAAAAAAATAAACATTCCAAGCAGATCAAGGTCTGGTCGTCTGCTAGCTCAACGGGTGAGGAACCATATTCTATCGCGATGACATTACTTGAAAACGTCCCACCTGGGTGGGACGTTAAAGTTTTAGCGACAGACCTGGATACTGATGTATTAGCCAAGGCGGCTAGTGGTGTTTATTCTGCTGACCGGATTGATGGTTTACCAGAACAACGCATCAAAAAATGGTTTTTAAAAAGCAAAACCCAGCCAAATAAAGTCAGGGTGAGAAATGAACTCAGGGAGATTATCAGTTTCAAGCAATTGAACTTGATGGGAGACTGGCCAATGCGAGGCCCCTTTGATTTTATTTTTTGCCGTAATGTGCTGATTTATTTTGACCAAAATACCAAAGAAATGTTGGCGAATCGTTTTGCAGATTTACTTGCCAGTGGTTCCTATTTGTTTATTGGTCATTCAGAGTCTTTGCACCAAATGGATACCGCCTTTAAATTGATAGGAAATACGATTTATCAGAAGGTCTAGTTCATTTAAAAAAATATACATATTCTGGTGGTGCTGAATGTGTGGGGTAATGACAGCATCAGCTTAATAAGCTTTTAAAGCCAAAGAATTCAACATCACAAAAAAACTACTAACAAGGTTTGCCATGCAGCAGCTAACAAAGCCATCAATTTCTGGTTTTACTGAAATTAAACGATATTGGAACAAGGAAAAAAAAATTATTGTGGCAAAAATTCTGCCGGGGGAGTTTTATGTCACCAATGAAGATGAAATGATTACCACGGTTCTGGGTTCTTGCATTGCCGCTTGTATCAGAGACAAAGTAACAGGCGTGGGTGGCATGAACCATTTTATGTTGCCTGAAACTTCAAAACAACAATTGGAAGATGGTATTGAGGCGGTTGTAGGTAATGCTACCCGTTATGGTAATTATGCCATGGAGCATTTAATCAACACTATTTTACAAAATGGCGGCCAACGTAAAAATCTGCAAGTTAAATTATTCGGTGGCGGTAAAGTAATTCCGACAATGGGAACGGTGGGCGAAAGGAATGTCAAGTTTGCACTCGATTATGTTGATGCGGAAGGTTTGGAATTGGTCAGTCATGATTTAGGTGATAATTACCCAAGAAATGTTCAGTATTTTCCCAAAACAGGGAAGGCAATGATGAAAAAGGTCAAAAATCTGCATGATCAGACAGTCGTTCAGCAAGAAATTAAATACAGTACTACTATTAAAGACACAGCAGTTGAGAGTGATATTGAACTTTTTTAACAGGTAAGACAATACAATGGCAAAGATTCGCTTATTAATCGTCGATGATTCAGCACTAATCAGAAATATGCTGACTGAAATTTTTAATTCATCGTCGGATATTGAAGTGGTTGGTACGGCTGCTGATCCCTTGATAGCAAGGGATAAAATTAAAAAACTTAACCCTGATGTCATTACTCTTGATATCGAAATGCCGCGGATGGATGGCTTAACATTTTTGCGCAACTTGATGCGTTTGCGGCCGATGCCGGTGGTAATGATTTCAACGCTGACAGAACAAGGAGCTTCGGTTACACTTGAAGCTTTGGAAATCGGTGCGGTGGATTTTGTTGCTAAACCGAAACTGGATGTAGCAGCAAGCCTTAAACAATACTCTGATGAGATTATTAATAAGGTGAAAGTAGCTGCAAGGGCCAATGTAAAAGCTAGGGAAGGTCGAACACCAGTCAAAAAGCCTGTTGTTTCAACAACAGGATCTACGCATTTTAAGACAACCGATAAAATAATTGCACTGGGCGCTTCCACAGGAGGTACAGAAGCTATAAAAGATGTTGTAGCCGGTTTACCAGAAGATACGCCTCCAATTGTGATTTCCCAGCATTTGCCCGCTTCATTCAGTGATTCTTTTGCAAAGCATGTTGATTTGGCAGGTGCAATGACTGCATGCATCGCTCAAGATGGACAGCAAATTTTGCCGGGAAATATTTATATCGCTCCGGGCGATAAACATATGAAAATCATTCGAAATGGTGCTCGTTATGTTTGTAAACTGGATGATGGCGAACCTGTTAATCGTCATAAGCCTGCAGTTGATGTCATGTTTTATTCAGTTGCACAGAATGTCGGTGTTAATGCCATTGGTGTGTTGTTAACGGGGATGGGAGCAGATGGGGCTAAAGGGATGAAAGCCATGCATGATGCGGGTGCAAAAACGGTGATTCAGGATGAAGCAAGCAGCGTAGTTTGGGGTATGCCGGGTGAGGCCTATAAATTAAATTGTACGGATTATGTTAAACCATTGGATCAAGTTGCAAATCAAATTATTTCTCTAGCAAAATAATATTTAAGAACAATGAATTCTTTCTTACAAAAAACCTCGATTCCGTTTGTATTGATAGTTGTTCTGTTAAGCATAGCTTTGATCTTGGATGCAGGGACTTTGTATTGGTTCATTGTACCTATTATGGGTTTGTTATGGGGATATACAAATTACACTTTAAACAAAGAGCTCTTATCAAAAGAGCAAGACGAATCAGATTTTTCAAAAGTGAACAAGGCGATTGAAAACTATTTATCGGCACTGGATAGTTGTATTGAACAGGAAATAAAAGTTTTCTCCGACGAGTTACAACAAGTCAGGTCAGTCGTTGCCGATGCGGTAGTAACAATGACTGATAGTTTTAATGGAGTTAATAACCTGGCATCTGAGCAGTCTGAGGCTGTTTATACTATGATCTCTAATATTACTGGTGAAGCAGAGGACAAACAAGGCAAAGTTTTGAATTTCCAGGAATTTGCCAAAGAAACTGACAATGTACTCAACATGTTCATTGACCAAATATTAGCGGTCAGTAAACAAAGCATGGAAATGGTCAATGTTATTAACGACATTGGTGAACATATGGATCAGGTCGAAACACTGTTAACAGATGTTCAGAACATTGCTGATCAAACCAATCTGTTAGCATTAAATGCCGCTATTGAAGCTGCTCGTGCAGGGGAGGCTGGACGGGGGTTTGCTGTTGTGGCAGATGAAGTACGGAATTTGTCCAGAAATTCAGATAAATTCAGTGAGGAAATCAGACAGGTCGTTAATATCTCAAGAAATAATATCAATAATGCTCGCAGTATTATCGAACAAATGGCTTCCAAAGATATGAGTATGGCGATTTCATCCAAGTCACATGTTGATGAAATGATGGTTGATCTTACCAATATGAATGAACATTTTGCTCATAAATTAAATCAGGTTTCTGGAATCAGTAACCAAATTGGGGTAAATGTAGGGAATGCTGTGCGTGCATTACAGTTTGAAGATATGGCCAGACAATTGCTTGAATATTTACAGGCTAATACCCTGCATTTTCAAGCGATGGCGGAAGAAATTAAAATGGGCCTTGGTTGCTTTAAAAGCGGGGATGTTGAGCAATGGTCCAAAGAGTTGAAAAATGGTGTAAAACGATTTGAAGACATGCAGCAGCAATGGCTGAAACAGGAGAAGAAAGCTGTTTCACAAGGTAGTGTTGAAGAAGGAGAAATTGAATTGTTTTGATCTGACTTGTTCAATTCTTACCTGAATCTGTAACTTCACTATGGCACAGGAGGCAAGCTCTTGATTCATCACGGGTTGAAAATAATCTCGCTTAACCAATATCTTGCCCCCTGTTATCCGTATTGAAATCAAGGATTCAAGTATTAAGTTTTTGTAATAACCAATGACAATAAAAAAGGTAAAAGATGGCAGTTAATGTAAATTTGAAAGCTGATACGCGTGAACTGACAGTTAAAATCTCTGGTCGGTTTGATTTTAGTGTTCACCAGGATATTCGTAAGGCAACAGAGCAGGTAACTTCGACAATTAAACAGGTAATTATTGATTTGAAAGCAACCGAGTATGTTGATAGTTCAGCGTTGGGAATGCTGTTGGTATTGCGTGACAAAATTGGCGGTGATAAAGAAAAAGTAAAAATTGTCAATGCCAGTCCAGAAGTCAAGAAAATTCTTGAGATTGCCAGTTTTGACAAGCTTTTTATGCTGGCTTGATTAGGAGTCCTGATTGCAAGGAAAGAATCAATCAGAATTTTATAGTATATCGGAAAATTCTTAACAATGGGTCATGTAGCAAAAATCCTGGTTGCTGACGATACACGTTTGCAGCGAATGATGCTGCAAAAAATGTTGCAGAGTGATCAGATTGAGGTTGTTCTAGCAAATGATGGTCAACAAGCTGTTGAGGTTTTTTTTAAAGAAAAACCGGACTTATGTATCCTTGATGTGGTTATGCCAAATCTGGATGGTATCGGTGCAGCCAAGCAAATCGTCGGTTCACTTTCCGAAAATGAATATGTTCCTATTGTCTTTATTACGGCTCAGGATAATGAAGAAAATCTGAAAAGATGCGTTGAGGCAAAAGCGGACGACTTTATCGCTAAGCCTTTCAATCCAACAATATTACATGCCAAAATAAATTCTCTGCTTCGATTTAAAAGATTATATGAAGAGCAGTCAGAGCAGAAGAAGCAACTACAGACCTTTCAGCAAATAGCAGAACAGGAACAGGATGTTGCTGCCGCTATCCATGAAAAAATCATTCATAGCCGGTTTTTGGATGCCCCCAACGTCAAGCATTTTTTGTCGCCAATGTCGCTATTTAATGGCGATATTTTTTTGGTCGCTAAAACGCCTGGTAATCAGTTGTATTGTTTATTGGGTGATTTTACTGGTCACGGTTTGTCTGCATCAGTTGGCGCCAGTCCAGCAGCAGATATTTTCTATGGCATGGTCAACAAAGGCTTCGGTGGCGCTGAGATATTACGGGAAATTAACAAGAAATTACATTGTTTATTGCCTGTGCAAATGTTTCTGGCCGCTACTCTGGTGACTTTGGATCCTGAATCCAGATTTATTAATGTCATGACATGCGGTTTACCCGACCATTATTTATTCAACACAAGTACAGGGCAGACCCAAACTATCAAATCACAAAATGTCCCCCTAGGTATTATTGAAGATTTTGAAGTACAGGAACAATTATTTTCTGTTACTGCGGATGATTTTCTGTATCTGTTTACCGATGGCATCATTGAAGCAGAAAGTAATGAAGGCAAGCAATTTGGTTTTGAAGGTATTGAGTCATGTTTGCAGGCCAATGAACAATCCGTGTTTGAAAATATTTTGGCCGGTCAGCAACAGCATTGTCTGGGATTGGATCAGCAAGATGATATTACCTTGATCGAGATTCATTGTGATCTTGACAATGCTCCCTGGAAGAATTTTGGTCAGACTAATCAGTACAAGCAAATTGTTCCGTTGATCTGGAAATCCTCAATGGAATTTGAAATGAAAACCTTGCAACATGTCAGTCCGGTTCCAGTGATGTTGAATGCCATTATGGAAATTCAAGGGCTTTTGAAATACAAGCAATCAATTTTCATCATTATCAGTGAATTGTTCAATAATTGTCTGGATCATGGATTGTTGGGGCTGGATTCCAGATTAAAAAAATCAGCTGAAGGGTTTTCTAATTATTATGAAATGAAAACTCAGCGTCTGAATGAAAGGGAAGGCTACATTAAAGTCATGTTTAGCCATCGTGTACTTAAAAATGGCGGGCAATTAATTATCAGAATGAAAGACAGTGGCGAAGGGTTTGATCATGAAAAACTGGTTTCCAGCTTTTCTGATAATCAAAACTATCATGGTCGAGGTATTCCCTTAGTTAATTCCTTATGTAAAAGCCTGCAATATTCGGATGCTGGAACCCGAGTTAAAGCAATTTTTGAATGGCAGAATGAAGAGCTTACACATCAATAAAAAAATGTTTGCCTGAAATTTGTTAACAACTATTTTTTCAAGTTCTTCTATACTTAAAAACATGAAAAAAAATCAGGTTAAATCCCAATTTGTTGCTGTGGCATCAATCGCAGCTGAACTTAGTGATGTGATGAATGTGGCCAAGGAAATTTCATTAGCTGCGGCGAATGCCAAAGCAATCGCTTTCAGGGCAGGAGAGAAAGCTAAAGGCTTTCAGCCGATTACTGATTTCATTAATGAGCTGGCGAAAGATACGATTAACCTGGTTAATAGCATTAACTTGCAGGCGGTTAAGCTTTATCAATTAACGGTAAATGAACATAAGATGACGGCTGCTTCCAATCAGTTTTCCAAGGTAACAAGTTTAACGGAAAATGCTGCATACGCCTCATCAATGAATATTTCTCAAGAGCAAGCAGAGCAACGCAAAATGGAATGTCGAAGGGAGTTTCAAAGTCATGTTGACCAACTGTTAGAGCAACTTGCCAGCGTCATGCATCCAGCGCGGGCAGCCAGAGTTATTGCTGCCAATTCACGAATTGAAGCATCACAGGCAGGTGAGTACCTGCAAAGTTTGCAGGCAGTTGCCGAGAGTGTTGATAATGCTGCTTTGGTTATTCATAGCAATGTCCAGCGCTGTCGTACTGCACTTTCGATTATTAATTTTAGCGATTAAGCCAAAGGAAAATATCAATGAAAATGACCAAAATTTACGAAGGATCGTATCAATGGCTGATGTTTGGCAGAGATGATAACAAACCTGAAAAAATTATTGATACCAATCAATATGTCGTGCGTACCGGTTCTCGGTGTTTGGTGATTGATCCTGGCGGCGTGGAGTTGTTTGCTCCAATGCTGGCTGCGGTTTTACATCATGCTCCAGTGGAGGAAATTACTGATTTGTTTGCATCCCATCAGGATCCGGACATTATTTCTTCATTAGGATTATGGGACCAGGCATTGCCAAATGCGAAATTACATGCATCAGGTTTGTGGGAAGGGTTTATCCGCCACTTTGGTTGCGAAACGATTGAGTATGTACCGATTCAGGATAATGGTGGCGTGATTAATTTAGAGCGGGTGGAATTGCAGGTTATTCCTGCACATTACATGCACGCTTCAGCTAATTTTAATATTTATGATCCCAATGCCAAAATTTTAATGTCGGGTGATATTGGCGCGGCGTTAGAAGAACCCGGTGCGCCAGTGTTTGTAGATAATTTTGATGAACACGTCGAAAAAATGCGTTTTTTCCATCAACGCTGGATGCCCTCAAACCAGGCCAAACGATTCTGGATAGATCGGGTTCGTGATCTGGATATTGACATTTTGGCACCCCAACATGGCCGTATGTTTAAAGGCGATGATGTGAAACGCTTCCTTGACTGGTTTGATGCCTTACAGGTTGGCATAGCAGTTTAATACCAATCCCAAAAAGCTTTCCTTCAATGTTTTTCCTGATGGAGAAGGCGGGGATGAGGTGAGTTTAAGTATAAACTCATCGCGATTCTTAGAAATTATTTTGATAAATGTTTCGCCAGATAGCTGGAAAAAGTAAATCGCATAATAAACAGTGTCATTGTGGTTGGGAAAAGTAAAAACTGACTATGGATTGCTATGCTGATTAATACTGCTGTTGCAATAATTGCGGGATGCAGGTTAAGGACTCCAGAAAACGCTGGCATTGCTTTTAAGGTATCTTCATCCAGTAATTCATCGCGCCGTAAAAACAATAATGTAACTGCGGCAGTAATCAATGCAAAATACAGTGGGAATAAATAGAACATCGGTGCTTCTGGATTAAAAATTTGTTGCCAATAACTAAACCACACTAGCAGCACTCCGATTGCACAGCCATCATAGACAAAAGCAAAATAAACGCGTTTGCTCAGTGCTGCAATAGCACTCGCAACAATAAAACTGACACCAATATATAAGCTGCTTGGTGAAGAAACCAGAGTCAGATATTCGCTCTGGGTTTGCACTAGATAAGCTAGTGCAAGACAACAAAAAATAAACCCCGTCATATTTTCACGCCAGGCTGGTTTTCCAAAAAGAAGTCTTATAAAACCCTAATACGGCAATGACTGCTCCAATCATATCTGCATACCAATCGTAGGGATCACTGGTTCTTCCTGGGACAAAAGATTGATGCCATTCATCTAGATAACCAAAGACACTGCAAAATCCAAACACAGTAATAGCTGTCATCAAGCGGTTTTTAAATAATGGAAAAAACTTAACCAGGCAAAAACTGCCATTATAAAATAGGCTGCCGCGTGAATAATCTTATCGCCTAAATAAAAACCGAGCGGAGCTTGCAGGGATGGTTGATCTGAAAGCCAGTAAATTAATCCGCAATAGCTGATAAGAAGTAAAATATTTAAAACCCGAGTCATGATAAAAATTGAATGTAATGAATAATTTGTTTGAGTTGGCGGGCCGCTGTTTGCATCAGGCCGATATTGATGAAAAACTGGCCGTGACACATATGGCCTGGTCATTATACCAACAAGATAGACTGGATTTTCAAATAGATGTTCCCATCGCTGGCATCGATCAAACCCGTTTTCCTGATCGCCCGATATTAAAAAGGCCTAAAGAAATGCCAAGACGGAAATTCACTACAAAAGACGGTGTGTCGGCAATGATACACGCTTTTGCACATATTGAGTTTATGGCAATTAACCTGGCTTGGGATATGCTGTACCGATTCCGAGATCTACCTGAAAAATTTTATCTGGATTGGCTGAAGGTTGCCGAAGAAGAGGCTCGACATTTCAAATTGCTACGGGAATTGCTGTTGCAAAGAGGATTGAATTATGGCGATTTACCGGCCCATGCCGGCTTATGGGTTCATGCGGAACAAACAGATCATGATGTTTTGGACAGGTTGGCACTGATTCCTCGGTGTATGGAAGCGAGGGGACTGGATGTAACGCCCGCCATGATCGAAAATTTCAAAAAAATTGGGGATTTTGCATGCGCCGATGTTTTGACAACGATTTTAAATGATGAAGTCGGCCATGTTAAAATTGGCACTGAATGGTTTAACTGGGTTTGTCGGCTACGACAGCTTGATCCGGTTGCCACCTATCAGCAATTGATTTTGCAATATCTTAAACAAAAACCCAAAGGTCCATTTAACAAAGAAATGCGTATAATGGCTGGCTTCGCGCAAGCTGAACTCGATTGGCTGGATAATGACAGATAAGAAAAACCTTTTTGATTACCCCATTTTCGCCCTTGGATTTAGGCCCTTTTTTTTACTCGCAGGGTTTTCTGCATTGGCTCTGATTGCGTTGTGGAAAAATATTTATAGCGGTCAACTAGAAGCAAACCATTATTATGTGGGTAATTATTGGCACGCTCATGAAATGTTATTGGGTTATACCACGGCGGTGATTGCCGGTTTTTTGTTAACGGCGGTTAGAAACTGGACTGGCAGACCCACTGCCACAGGTGGAAAATTAGCCATGCTCTGCCTGGTTTGGTTGTACGGAAGAATTTTGCCATTTTATGCAGGGATGATTCCTGATGGTTTGATTGCACTGATTGATTTTATATTTTTACCTTTGTTAGCCTGGCAAATCAGCATTCCGATACGGCAAGTAGGTCATTATAAGAGTTTTATTTTTATCGCTTTTTTAGGGTTAATGACGTTGGGTAACGGTATGATTCACCTTGAGATGCTGGGGCTTAAAGAAGCCACTGCATGGACAGGAGTTAATATCATTTTACTGGCAATCATGTTGATTATTCTGGTCATAGCGGGCCGGATTTTACCTTTTTTTACCGAACGTGGATTACAAGGAATTATTGCGGTAAGAGACCAGGCTTTGGATAATGCTGCCATCATTTCTGCTGTAGTGGTGTTTATGCTGGAGATTTTTTCTGTTTCCGGTTTTGGCCTAGCCATTGCATCAGTGACAGCCGCGTTGATTAATACCAGAAGAGCAGCAAACTGGTATACCCAGAGAGTCTGGTATGTACCATTATTATGGATACTTTACATGGGATATGGCTGGATTATTCTAGGATTTTTGTTGACTGCTTTTTCAGCTTATGGGGTGATTTTGCCCACTTTGCCTTTGCATGCTTTTACGATGGGTGGCATTGGCGTATTAACTCTAGGGATGATGTCCAGAGTTTCATTGGGCCATACGGGACGAATACTTAAAGCTTCCAACGCTATCGTTATTGCGTTTGTATTATTAAACGCAGGCGTTTTTATTCGGATTTTCTTGCCTATTGGATTTTCAGGGCTTTATTCAACGGCTATTTTTATTTCCACATTTTTCTGGTTAGCAGCATTTTCATTATTTATTTTCGTCTATTGGACAGTTTTAACGCAGCCTAGAATTGATGGCAAGCAAGGTTAAAATAATCTTGAGTATTCCCGGATTTTGAGCAGTTTTTTATAAATACTGGAAAACTTTTGTCAGCATCAAATGACGGCAGTTTTTTTTGATTTTGAATTTTCTGAATGTTATGTAATACTTTGGATTTTAATGATATTCACTGGAGAAAAAAAATGGCGCTTCCATCTGATAGAGACAATATTTCAAAGCAGGATCATGAACTGAATTATGTATTGAAAAAGTACGGTAAAAGGCAGACCAAGGAAAACCGGGAAAAATTATCAGATGCTTTGGATCAGTTTAGAAAAGATGACAGTTATAAAACCTACTTTCGAGATGATTTTTATGATTATGTTGAAAAAAATGATGCTTTGAAAGATCTGGAAGACTCGTAATAAAACAACTTCTGCGAATATAATTTCGGTTTGAAAGTACAAGCGGGAAAATGCTCTTTTCCCGCTTTTTATTTTCAATCCATTCAACTCAAGTCGCTTTTACCCAATGCCCCGATTTTCCGCCTTTTTTTTCAAGTAGTTTGACCCCTTCAATACACATCCCGCGATCAACGGCTTTACACATATCGTAAATTGTTACCAGTGCAATTTGTGTTGCAATTAGCGCTTCCATTTCTACGCCTGTTTGACCGCTGGTTTTAATAGTAGTTTGGCAAGTCACTCTATTTTGATCAGGTTCAGGAGTTAATTCAATATTGACATGAGTGATGGGCAGTGGGTGACAAAGAGGGATTAAATCGGCAGTTTTTTTACTGGCCATAATGCCGGCAATTCTGGCAATGGCAAGGACATCGCCTTTTTTATGGCCACCTTCGATAATTAACTGGAGTGTTTCCGGAAGCATGGTGATAAAACCTTCAGTGATTGCAACACGCTGGGTTACGGCTTTATCACCAACATTAACCATGTGAACATTGCCCTGGTCATTGAAGTGGCTGAGCTTGGTCATTATGAAAAAACTAAGGATTTATTTTGACGGTTTGGGTGTAACTTTTTCCAGGCTTGCATACAGCGCGGCTGGTTGGGCTTTCACAAAAAGTATCGGTAAATTCGGCTGTTAATTCGCCTTGTTTTTCAGGGACAAAATAGAACCTGAAATTCGGATCTGCACTGATAGCTATATCAGTGTTAGCAATAAGTACTGGCCGGTCGTTAAAAGTGACTTTAATGGTTTTGATGAAATGGGGTTTTTTAACAAATCGAGTGACCTGATCCATTTGCATACCAGTTATATTTGGATGACTGATCAATAATTGCGCCAGCGATGGTTTTCCCTGTTGAATTTCGCCGTCAAGTCTGAATTTCATTTTCCCTAATCTTTTCATTGCTGCATCAAGATCAGCCCCAATTGGCGCTGAGCAACCGCCGCTGGCTTTGACAAATTTTTTCGCCATGTACAGTTTGCCATCATTCATTTCTGCAACAGCTCGTATATAGCTGTAGGTGTTGACTCTGATGCGCATGGCTAGATCAGCTTTTCCTGCCAAAGGAGTGAATTCAAAATCTGCGACGAAAGGATAGGGGTTTTTATCCACAAACAGCATGATTTTTTTGATGTATTTAGCGTCTGTTTGTGGAATTTTGCTAGTAATTTTTATCGGCACCAAAGCGGGGTCTTCTGCTCTGTATGGCGCATCAATTTCAATGATGTCATTACCTTCCGGGATTTCCTTTCCTTGAAAATACTGTGGTTTTATTGATGAGTTCCAAACAGTTTCATCTTTAGCTTCGGGAGCGCCAAAAGGTAAGATAAGAAAAAGAACCGGTAAAAATAGTTTGTCTAATCGCATATTGAATTTCCTCATAAATTAATCTTCCCATTCCAGTTCAGAAAAAGAACTGGAAATATTTTTTTTATGGAACTGGTCGAATAAAAGCCAGTTATTTTTTTCTGATAAGCCTACCGTATTAATGGCATCTTCAAGATATTTGCCTTGTCTGATTTTTTCCCTTATTTCAGTGAGAAGGGTTTTTAAATAATTCAGTTCAGGTTGCATAGATTTCGGCCAATCGGTAACAACAGGGCCGTGACCGGGTATAACGGTTTTATATTTAAGTTTTTTTAGCCTTTCAAGCTCCCGAATCCAGCCTTTTATACTACCGTCAATAACTGGAATATGACCAATAAATAGCAGGTCGGACAGCCATAAGGTGCCAGTTTTTTGGTCATAAACACTAACGTCATTATCTGTGTGGGCCGTCGGATGCGCGGTAACAATCAATTTTCGACCGCCCAAGTCCAACGTCATTTGCTTGTGGACACTGATATCAGGAAAAATAATATCTTGCTCCGTTAATTTCAGGTTTAGTTGCTCATTGGCTTTGTCAATATAATAAGGGCCGCGCATTTGCATGGCTCTTGCCAGTTTGTGATGACCAACAAACTTTACTCCGGGTTGTTTAAAGGCGATATTGCCGAAAATATGATCAGGGTGGACATGGGTGTTGATGACATAGCAAACAGGTGTTGGCGTGATTTTTTCAATGGCTTTTTTTAATTGTTGACCCTGGGCAGGGTTGCCACCTGAATCAATCACCGCAACACAGTTTGTACCGACAATAAAGCCAATATTGGCAATTTCGCCATGATTTTTTTTGTCAGGAAGTTGATCAACACCAAGATGAACATAATTGCCTTCAGCTACTTTTTTTACCAGTAGTTCAGGAGTTGCGCTAAGACACGTTTGGCTTACGAGCAGGCTTAAAAAAAGGAAGGAGACCTTTATCATTGTTGGAGACAATATTGTTGGTGAATAATGGATAACATTTGGTGATTTCCTGACAGAATTACTTGGGTAAGATTATACTAATCATTTTCAGTGATCTGCAAAATATTAGCGGTTAATAATATCAGCTTCATATACTTTAATAAATCTGATATTACAGCAAAGCGTTATTTTTGGTATATTTAACAACTTGAGAACAAGTGTGCCCGACCGATGTTTTTAATATGACTTCGGGAAGGGTTGTTTTTGCAGTTATCTGAAACTTTAATGTTTGGCCTGTTCTATTTGGAGGAATGACGCGTGGCAGTGATTAAAATATCCCCGGAACAAATCAGTAAGAAAAAACGCAGTGGCCCCAAAGGGCATAGTGTTGATTTGGGGGCGCTTGAAGAAGTTCGAGCTTTATTAAACAACGAATCAAGGCAACGCGATTTATTAATTGAGCATCTTCACAAAATTCAGGATAAATATCAGCATATTTCATCAAAACATCTGGTAGCGCTTGCCTACGAAATGAATTTGTCGACGGCTGAAGTTTACGAAGTGGCCTCTTTTTATCATCATTTCGATGTGGTTAAGGAGGGCCAAACCCCACCGCCATCGCTGACTGTCCGGGTTTGTGAATCTGTTTCCTGTGAACTTGCGGGTGTGCATGATTTATTAGCGGCATTGGAAAGCGGATTAGGGGATAGTGTAAGAATTCAAAAAGTTCCTTGTGTTGGGCGTTGTCAACATGCGCCAGTCGCTGTAGTTGGCCAGAACCCGATTGATCATGCAACGGCAGAGACGGTAAAAAATGCTGTCAATCATAAGCAAGTCACAGCTAAAGTTAGCGATTATATTTCATTTGAACGATATATTGCTGAGGGTGGATATTCGACCCTAAAAAAAGTTCTTGAAGGAGCGATAACCGAAGAAACTATCCTGAAAAAAATGGAAGATTCGGGACTTCGAGGCCTTGGTGGCGCCGGATTTCCAGCTGGAAGAAAATGGCGGATTGTTAAAGGCTTCACTGCCCCCAGGTTAATGGCCGTAAATATTGACGAGGGCGAGCCAGGGACGTTTAAGGATCGTCATTATCTGGAGCAAGACCCACATCGCTTTCTGGAAGGGATGGTTATTGCCGCGCTAACGGTTGGCTGTGATGAAATCTATATTTATCTTCGGGATGAATATGCCGGTTGCCGAGAAATTTTGACACAGGAAATTGCAAAGCTGGAAAGTAATCCGCCTTCAGGGAAATATCAAATGCCGCCTATTCATCTTCGCCGTGGCGCTGGCGCCTATATTTGCGGTGAGGAATCGGCAATGGTTGAATCTCTGGAAGGCAAGCGTGGTATGCCACGCCTGAGACCGCCTTTTCTGGCAGAAGTTGGTTTGTTTGGCAGGCCAACCCTCGAGCATAATATGGAAACCTGCTATTGGGTAAGAGATATTATTGAAAAGGGACCCGAGTGGTTTACATCTTATGGTCGTCATGAGCGTAAGGGCTTGCGTTCTTTTTCAGTTTCCGGACGGGTTAAAAAACCGGGCGTTCATCTTGCTCCTGCCGGTATCACAGTGAAAGAGCTGATTGATGAATATTGCGGCGGCATGCTGGACGGTCATAAATTTTATGGTTATTTCCCTGGGGGCGCGTCGGGCGGTATTTTACCCGCATCAATGGGAGATATTCCTCTGGATTTTGATACCTTGAACAAATATGGATGTTTTATTGGCTCTGCTGCGGTTATGATCTTTTCAAATCAGGATAGCGCTAAACAACTTGCACTTAATGCACTTAAATTCTTTGAAGATGAATCATGCGGGCAATGTACTCCTTGCCGGGTTGGTACTGCGAAAGCGGTGGATTTAATGCAGGAAAGTCAGTGGAATACTGATTTACTGGAGGAATTATCCTCTGTTATGGTCGATGCATCTATATGCGGCCTGGGTCAGGCAGCACCGAATCCACTGCGCTGCGTGATTAAATATTTTCCTGACGAACTTAAGTAACGACAATCAATTCAGAGACACACATCATGGTTGCCAATCCAAAAGACATTTCTACAGAACAAATTAGTTTTACATTAGACGGTGAAACTGTTTCCGCTTATCAAGGGGAAACTATCTTACAAACCGCCAAGCGTTTGGGCAAAGAAATCCCTCATCTTTGTTATAAAGACAATCTTCGCCCCGATGGTAATTGCCGCGCTTGCGTAGTCGAAGTAGAAGGGGAAAGAGTTCTGGCTCCTTCCTGCTGCCGTTCCGCAACAGAAGGGATGAAAGTTCAAACCAATAGTGAAAGAGCAGTCAAATCACAAAAAATGGTTCTGGAACTTCTGCTTTCTGATATGCCAAAGCAAGCCAAATCACCTTATACACTGGATTCAGAACTTGATCAGTGGGTCGAAAAAATGGCTGTTGGTCAGCCTCGCTTTAAAAGCCGGAACCAGCCACCTGCTGATTTAACGCACCCAGCGATTTCAGTCAATCTTGATGCCTGTATTCAATGTACGCGATGTGTCCGGGCTTGTCGTGAAGAGCAAATGAATGATGTGATCGGTTATGCCAATCGCGGCTCACATTCAGAAATTGTTTTTGATATTGCTGATCCAATGGGAGTCAGTAGTTGCGTAGCTTGCGGTGAGTGTGTTCAGGCTTGTCCAACTGGAGCTTTGATGCCGGCCAATAATGTTGGGCTGCAAGTTGCTGATAAAACCGTCGATTCAACCTGTCCGTATTGTGGTGTTGGTTGCCTCATCAAATATCATGTTAAAGATGACAAAATTCTTTATACCGAAGGCCGTGATGGTTTTACCAATCATTTCAGGCTTTGTGTGAAAGGTCGCTACGGCTTTAACTATATCCACAATCCCTTACGCTTGACCAAGCCGCTTATTAGAAGGGAAGGTGTAGCTAAAACTGTAGAATTACTGGATCCGGACGATTTGGACAAGGTATTCAGAGAAGCAAGCTGGGAAGAAGCGCTGGATTTTGCAGCGAATGGCCTGAAAAAAATTCGTGATGAAAAAGGCAAAAAAGCATTAGCTGGATTAGGTTCAGCAAAGGGCAGTAATGAAGAGGCTTATTTGTTTCAAAAACTGATTAGAACCGGTTTTGGTTCTAATAATGTTGATCATTGTACGCGGCTTTGTCATGCTTCTTCAGTTGTCGCGTTGCTTGAATGTTTGGGATCAGGAGCAGTTTCCAATCCGGTTGAGGATGTAAAAAAGGCAGAAGTAGTTATCATCATTGGTTCTAATCCAACGGTAAATCATCCGGTCGGTGCGACTTTCATGAAAAATGCTACAAAAAGTGGCACCAAAATTATCTTGATTGACCCGAATAGAACTGCCATTGCCAAATATGCAACACATGTTTTGCAATTCAGGCCCGATACGGATGTAGCATTGTTAAATGGCATCATGCATGTGATTTTGGAGGAAGGTCTGCAAAACGACGACTTTATTGCCGCGCGCACTGAAGGTTTTACTCAGATGCAGATGCATTTGAAAAATTACAGTCCGGAAAAAGTGGCACCTATTTGTGGCGTTGATGCCGAAATTATTCGCGAAGTTGCAAGACTTTATGCAACATCCAAAGCTTCCATGATTCTTTGGGGAATGGGTATTTCTCAACATATTCATGGCACCGATAATTCACGCTGTCTGATAGCTTTGGCGCTCATGACAGGCCAGATTGGCCGGCCAGGCACCGGGCTTCATCCCTTAAGAGGTCAAAACAATGTTCAGGGAGCCTCGGATGTTGGTTTGATTCCCATGGTTTATCCCGATTATGAACCGGTTGATGATCCTGAATATCAGAAAAAATATGAAAAATTATGGAATACCGAGCTGGATCCTGAACGCGGTTTAACGACGGTTGAAATGATTCACGCTATTTTGGATAAAGAGCTGTTTGGTATGTACATCGAGGGCGAAAATCCAGCAATGTCTGATCCCAATCAGAATCATGCGCGCAAAGCACTGGCAGCACTGGAACACCTGGTTGTTCAGGATATTTTTCTGACCGAAACTGCCGGCTTTGCTGATGTTATTTTGCCAGCTTCTGCGTTTTACGAAAAAGACGGTACTTTTTCAAATACCGATCGCCGCGTTCAAATGGGCCGACAAGCTGTCAATCCACCGGGTGATGCTCGGCAGGATTTGTGGATTATTCAGGAAATAGCCAATAGATTAGGATGTACTTGGAACTATAATGGCCCTGAAGAGGTTTTTAATGAAATGCGTCAGGCAATGACCACTATTGCTGGAATGACCTGGGAAAGATTGGAAAAAGAGGACTCCCTGACTTATCCATTGGAAAATATTGGTGACCCAGGTTCACCGGTTATCTTTACCGAAGATTTTCCAACTGAAACGGGTAGAGGAAAATTTGTGCCGGCTGAATTTATTCATGCCGATGAGCTTCCTGATCAGGAATACCCCTATGTTTTCATTACCGGTCGTCAGTTAGAACATTGGCATACCGGAAGCATGACGCGAAATTCCACCACATTAGATGCGATCGAGCCTGATCCAGTTATTTCCATCCACCCTGAAGATCTCAAGGAGTTGGGTGTTAAGCCTGGAGAGCTCATTACACTGGAGTCTCGTCGAGGTAAAATAACAGCGTATGCCAGATCAGAACTGGGTATTCAAAAAGGCTGTCTGTTTATGGCTTTTTGTTATAACGAAGCCAGCGCTAACTTGCTGACCAATGAAGCATTGGATCCTTCAGCAAAAATTCCGGAATTCAAGTTTTGCGCGATTAAAGCGACTCCAGGCGGGCAGTTGGCTCCTCGAATCGGTTAGTTAATCTAATTTTTTCAGGCCACAAGGATTTCTTTGTGGCCTTCAGATAATGTCTGACTGTAAAATTGTAATAAAGCGCTTATATCATTGTATTCCCTTGATTTTCATCTTCAGTTAAACGCATATTGGTGGTATCGCCGATTGGATTTGCTGTTTCGGCGCCAAGTTTAATCATCAGACGGATTTCATTTCTTGAATCAGCAGAATTGAGGGCATCTTCATAACTGATTTTGCCGGCCACATACAAATCATAGAGTGCTTGATCAAAGGTCTGCATACCATGTTCTCTGGATTGCTTCATTAATTCTTTCAGGGTATGCACTTCGCCTTTACGAATCATGTCTGAAACCAACGGCGTATTAAGAAGAATTTCAATAGCAGGGTATCGTCCTTCGCCGTCAGCACGTTTAATCAATTGTTGTGCAACGATACCACGAAGATTAAGTGATAAATCCATAAATAACTGGCTATGCATTTCTTCTGGAAAGAAATGCAAGATCCGGTCGATTGCCTGATTGGCATTATTGGCATGCAGCGTAGCAAGACATAAATGGCCAGTTTCAGCAAAAGTAATGGCATTTTGCATGGTGTCGCGGGTTCTGATTTCGCCGATTAGTATTACATCTGGCGCTTGGCGCAAAGTGTTTTTTAATGCAATCTCGTAAGATTCTGTGTCCATGCCCACTTCACGCTGGGTAATGATGCAGCCCAGATGAGGATGAACAAATTCAAGCGGATCTTCAATAGTGATGATATGGCCGGAGCTATTTTCATTGCGGTGGCGAATTAATGCCGCCAGTGAGGTTGATTTACCAGTGCCCGTGGCGCCAACAAAAATGACTAGGCCACGTTTTTCCATGATCAAGTCTTTCAGAATGGGCGGCAAATGCAGTTCATCAGCCTGTGGGATAGTTGTTTCAATTCGTCTGAGCACCATGCCAGCTGCATCTCTTTGAGTAAAAGCGCTTACCCTGAACCGTCCCATATTTTCGCGGCTGATGGCAAACTGGCATTCCTTGGTATGCTCAAATTCATCCTTTTGTTTTTGGTTCATGATGCTTTGTACAATCGATAAGGATTGTTCCGGGGTTAATGCTTGTTTTCCCAATTCCTGCATTTTTCCATCCACTTTTAAGGAAGGGGCGCGGCCAGCAGTAATAAATAGGTCTGATGCTTTTTTTTCGACCATGTAGTTGAGAAGTTGATTAAAATCCATAAGTTTACCTTTTAGCGGAACATGTCTTTATTGACAGCTTTGACCATGGCGGTCTTGGAAGTAATTTTGCCTTGATCAACCAATTCTTTGAGGTTTTGATCGAGTGTCTGCATGCCTTCTTTACGACCGGTTTGGATGGCAGAGTACATTTGAGCAACTTTAGCTTCTCTGATCAGGTTTCTGATTGCAGAAGTGCCTACCATGATTTCATGGGCAGCAATTCGTCCACCACCAATTTTTTTCAGTAAGGTTTGAGAAATGACAGCTTGTAAAGATTCAGAAAGCATGGCGCGAATCATGTCTTTTTCAGCGGCAGGGAACACATCAATGATCCGGTCAATGGTTTTAGCCGCTGAAGTTGTGTGTAATGTCCCAAATACCAGGTGCCCGGTTTCTGCGGCAGTCATGGCCAACCGGATGGTTTCCAGGTCACGCATTTCCCCAACCAGAATGACATCGGGATCTTCACGCAATGCAGATCGCAGGGCCTCATTAAAGCCGTGGGTGTCGCGATGGACTTCCCTTTGATTGATCAGGCATTTCTGGCTGTCATGAACAAATTCGATTGGATCTTCTACCGTTAAAATATGAGCATAGGTATTAACATTGATATGGTTAATCATCGCCGCCAGGGTAGTTGATTTACCTGATCCAGTCGGCCCTGTTACTAATACCAGTCCACGCGGTTTAGTGGTGAGTTCTTCAAAAAACTTAGGAGCAGCCAAGTCTTCAAGAGATAATATTTTTGATGGAATCGTTCTGAAAACCGCGCCAGCACCACGTTCCTGATTGAAAGCATTGACACGAAACCGGGCAACGCCAGGTAAAGCAAATGAGAAATCTGTTTCCAGAAATTCTTCATAATCCCGTCTTTGTTTATCATTCATAATGTCATAAATCAGTGCATGCACTTCTTTATGGTCCAGGGCAGGAATATTAATTCGACGAATATCTCCATCTACCCGTATCATTGGCGGTAAACCGGCGGATAAATGTAAATCCGAAGCACTATTTTTTACTGAAAAAGCCAGTAATTCTGCGATATCCATAAATTCCCCAAAATTTGTTGATGATGTGGTGGTTGTTCTGCTAACTAGCAATGAACAGCCACAATGTATTACCTAAAACATAGACCATGTCTTTGTTTTTTTGAAGCTGTAGTGTTTAATATGCGCATGACATCAATTTATAAAAATTATTTTAAAGTTAGATCAAAAATCAGAGATGCTGAACTTGCTAGTGGCAGGGAGCCGGGCAGTGTAAAACTATTGGCTGTCAGCAAGACTCAGTCTGCTGATAAAATCAGTGCGCTTTACCAATTGGGACAGCGTCATTTTGGCGAAAGTTATTTGCAGGAAGCCTTGAAGAAGCAGCGGCAATTAGGTGCCTACCAGATTACCTGGCATTTTATTGGCCCAATTCAGTCCAATAAAACTAAATCTATTGCGGTTTGTTTTAATTGGGTTCATAGCGTTGATCGGTTTAAAATAGCAAAGCGGTTGAGCGAGCAAAGACCAGCACATCTGCCGCCGTTAAATGTTTGTTTACAGGTCAATGTCAGTAATGAAGCATCAAAATCTGGCATTTCCATTGCTGATTTACCTGAGTTGGTAAAACAAGTCGAAATCCTGCCGAATTTACAATTACGCGGGGTGATGGCAATCCCTTCTCCACAATCAGAATATGATTTACAAAGAAAGCCTTATCAAATGCTAAATCAGGCAGTAGAAAAACTAGGACGGAAGGAAATGACAACTTTTTCTTATGGAATGAGTGGTGATTTGGTTGCTGCAATTGCCGAGGGTGCGACAATTGTTAGAGTTGGGACTGCGTTATTTGGAAAGAGAAAATATTGAATTTTCCAGTCCATAGTTTTTTGAGTGTAAAGATTTTTACAAAAACCTAAATTCTAATTTATGATCAAATCTGTACATATTTTGTTAGTATTGTTGTCCTTTTTCAGTTTCATTAGCAGAGTGATGCTGTCAGAAATTAAACCTGCTGTTTTGCAAAAAAAGTGGCTCAAAATCGCTCCTCATGTTCTTGACACTTTGTTAATTATTAGTGGCATAGCCTTGGTTATCAAAGGGCAATGGCTGTTTGCACAATATGACTGGTTAATTGGAAAATTGGTGGTGTTGATGTTGTATATCGGCTTTGGAATATTGACTATGCACAGTCTTGGAAAAAAACGATGGTTAGCGTTTACTGCCGCAGTTGCCTGTTTTGCCTATATTGTGGTCGTTGCAATTAGCAAAAATCCATTGTTTTTTATTTAGAGACTGATTTTGACTTGGAAGAGCAGTACGTTACTATTCAATATTTTGGACTTGTTCCCTCATTTGTTCGATTAATACTTTCAATTCGATTGAGATTTGTGTGGTTTCCTTATCGGCAGATTTGGAGCCCAGGGTATTGGCTTCACGGTTCATTTCCTGCATTAAAAAATCCAAACGACGGCCAATGGGACCTTTTTGTTTCAAGACTCTCAACACTTCTAAGATGTGAGTTTCAAGACGATCCAGCTCTTCAGCAACATCAAGTTTTTGCGTCAAGAACACCATTTCCTGTTCAAGTCGATCAAAGTCAGGTTCAGAAACAAGTTCCCTAATTCGGTCCTTGATTTTATTTCGTAAATTACTCAAGACTTCCGGTAGTCTGGTTTTTGCCGATTCGACAAATTGCAGCATTGTTTGGCACCGGGTTTCAATCATTTGTGCCAGTTTTTGTCCCTCACGTTCTCTGACTTCAAGGAAATCAGCAATGGTTTGGTTGACCAAATCAATCATTGTCGCGGTAAGTTGTTGTTTATCTAACTGTTGCTCTTGCAAAACGCCAGGATAATTTAAAACGTCGAGGGCAGAAAATGGTTGTGAGTCTTCCATTTTTTCAGAGATAGTCTGCGTTAATTTAAGAAGCTGACTGACAGCAGCCATATTCAAGGCGAGTGGTGGTTCGCTCTCGGTATTGGTTTTATAGGATAAAACACACTCAATTTTTCCCCGTTTGATTTTGTCATTAATTACAGATCGTAAATCAGACTCACAGAATCGGATTTTTTCAGGTAACCGAACTGTGATGTCACAGTAGCGATGATTGACTGACCGGAGTTCGCAATTGAGAACCAGCGTGCCGCAAACAACCTCTTTGCTGGCAAAAGCAGTCATACTTTTTATCATTATTTCACCTATACTTGTTGGATTATTTGCTGCATTAAAAATGAATGGCTGAATATTACGATCCGGCGACTTATCCAAAAGAATGGAATTATCTACAGCCGGGAACCATTATAGACCAGTACGTTATCGAGCGTGAACTTGCGCACGGCGGCTTTAGTTCGGTCTATCTTGCCAGACAAAGGGATGATCAGATTCAGGTCGCAATCAAGGAATATTTGCCGCGTAAATTGGCCCATAGGACGTGGAATAATAAAGTTGTGGCGAATGATGAAGAAAATTTACGATTGTTCCAATGTGGTCGAAATTTATTTCTCGAAGAAGCAAAAGTTCTGGCTACTCTTAAACATCCCAATATTGTCGAGGTTGTTAGTTTTTTTAGTGCTAATTCAACAGTATATATTGTGATGACCTATGATTATGGGGTTGCCTTAGATAAGCTGATAAAAAAGAAAAAAATGAAGGTGACCTTAGAATTTTTGCAAACAGTTTTTAATGCTTTGCTGGATGGCGTGGAAATGATGCACCAACATCATTTTGTTCACCTTGATATTAAACCAGCCAATATTTTGATACGTCCTGGATATAATCCATTATTATTGGATTTTGGTGCAGTACAAGCATTTCCCGGTGGGGAGCAAAAACAACGCAGTAAAGTAATTTCTAAAGGTTTTTCGCCCGTGGAGCAATGTCATGGAGAAACACAATTAATTGGACCCTGGACCGATTTATATGCAGTGGCTGCCAGTATTCGCAGTTGTCTGGATGCCAAAGCGCCTGTTTCAGCTATTGAAAGAATAAAAAAAGATACGCTTGTTCCTGCTGTCAAGGCTCATAAAAGAAAATTTCCTGATGCATTTTTGCAAGCAATTGATTGGGCGATGACGATTGATCCCGCAAATCGCCCCCAGTCAGTTCAGGAATTCAGACAAGCGCTACAAATCTTTAACGAAGTGTGAGGGCTGTTTGTTTTAGTCCGCACCCTGTATTGAAGGATAGTAATTGACTGGTAATTATTTTTGTAATATAAGAATGATGGTCGAGTCAGTAGTTCAACTAGTGTCGGGTTTATGGGTGTTGCGAGGCAAGTGGAAGATTAATCGCTTTTTTTTGACCTCTTGAGGTGCATAGTAGCGCTACGAAAAGATCAGAAAAAGGAGCCAATTTTCCATTAGTGCAATAGAGTCTTCCTTAATCCGGCAGCTTCCTGGGGTTAATTGAGACTTGACTTCATTCAACGTAGTTTTTTCTTTAAAACATAGGGAGGTTGTTATGGATATTCTAAAGTTTTCACGTAATTTTTTGTTCCTCGTTCTTGTCTTTAATTCAGTTTATGTGTTTTCAGACGAATCGACCCGACCGTTTCGGCGACTGTTGAAGTCCGGGGATATTGTTGGCCGGGTTGCAGTGAGTTGCACTTTGCCGCCAAATGGCAGCGCTACAGTATACATTTCTGGATTATCAATCACTGCCAAAGTCAAAATCGGGGAGCCATTTAAACTGCTAAATGTACCTGCGGGCACTTACGATGTTGTAGTTGAGCCGCCTGCTGTTCTTGCGCCAACGCCAATCACCATCAAGCCAAAAATCATTGAAGAGGTCGTGGTTCACAGAAGAAAAGTCACCGATCTGGGTGAAATTGATTTGTGTGATAATCAATGTTCAGAAAATAACGAATGCGGCCAGGACAGTTTCTGTAAAAAAGCCATTGGCGACTGTGGCGGATGGGGTCAATGTGTAGTTAAAGGCGATATTTGCCCTCAAATTTATGATCCCGTTTGCGGTTGTGATGGCAATACTTATTCCAATTCCTGTCTGGCAGGTGTCGCGGGGGTTAGTGTTGTTCACAAGGGAGAATGTGACAGTGAAGTTTTTTGTCCAGCCGTTTGGATGCCAGTATGCGGTGTGGATGGCAAGACTTATGGAAATTCCTGTGAAGCTGAAAGAGCTGGGGTAGAAATTGCTCATGAAGGCACTTGTAAAGACCAGGTTGTTTGTCCTCAAATATGGCAACCCGTTTGCGGGGTTAATAACAAAACTTATTCCAATCAATGTGAAGCCAAGGCTGCCGGGGTTAAGGTTAAGCATGATGGGGAATGTGAAAACGAAGCGCCCATGTGTGGTGGAATTGCGAATTTGCCATGCCCGGGTTCAATGACTTGTGTCATCCAGGATTGTGGCGGCGCGGATTGTTCTGGCATTTGTGTGGCGCCAAAAAGATAAATGATTATAATCATTCACCCAGTTTTTTTGGGACGCTAAATTTATCTGTTAGATTCGTAGGAACGGCTTTAGCCGCGATTTTCAATGAACAATCGCTTCAATCACGGCTAAAGCCGTTCCTGCATCAGGAGTATTCCTGTTTTCTCGTTTTTTTGCAACGTATCATTTTGGGAAAATATAATTTCCACGAGCGATAAAAATCAACAAATCAGCCTAAAGTTCTGAAAGGAAATAAAAGAAAAGATGGAAAATCCTAGCAACAATAATGATAACAAAAGTACCCAGCGCAGTATTTCCGAAAAAATACAGGATTATGTTCTGGAACATCTATTGACAGTAATGTGGAGCTTTTCTCTATTAATAGGTGGGTTTGTTTTTTGGCGTTATTTTTTTCATATCGGATATTTTCCTGATTTGACAGGAAATGAGTCCATTTTATTATTGCCTCTTGCTGCATTAACGGGTGTTTTATTTCTGTTGTTTCTAATTTGTTGGCTAATGATTCCAAGTGTTTTGAGATGGGCTTTTTTGAAATTCGACGATGATTTTAGTGGAGAAGACAAGAAAAAAAGGGGAGTATGGGAAATAATTTGGCATTATTTTTCATACTTACTTTTTATTTTTATCTTTAGCCTGCTTTTTGCGAAGGAAGAGCGCATTGATTTTTCTAAAAAAAATAAAGTACTTGCTTGGGTATTAGAAAATTATGGATGGATAATTTGGATTCTGCCTATTGTACTGTTTATGGGGGTCATTATTTGTTACATCACTGGATTTGAAAAAAAGAGGAATTTAAAAAAACAATCAGATTTATGCAATATACAAAATAAGCCATGGAAAGACAGGTGGGCAATTATAAAAAATGTAATGCGTAATGTTGTAGATTATTCTTTGATTTTATTAATTTATTGTTTTATTTTATTTGGTTATTTTGTTATTTCGTTTTTACTATTTATACCTTTTTTCAATTTCTTTCTCGATGTTGCCCATGCGAACATTTCCACAATTGCGGAAGAATTTATTTGGTTTTTTGGTTTATATGGCTTTGCTTTGCTAATAAATGGTATTTATTCATATGTTCGAGAGCAAACTGACAAAAGAAAATTTGCTTTTTTTATACCTTTAGCTGTTGTTTTTTTGGTTTTTTTTCTGGCTGTCGATGCGAATGCTCCTGAAAAGGTAATGAAGAAATTTTCTTTGGGTGGGTTTGGTGCGAAAAATCTTTTGCTTGATAAGCAAGGGTACAAAATTTATAAAAACTTTGCTTGTGTGCCTGAATCGAATGAGAATAAAAAATCGGAAGAAGCCGATGTATTTTTGATTGGAAACACTAAAATATTATTACGGTTAGGTCGTGAATTTCGGCTTGAAAAGGAATGTCATGGGGAAATCATTAATTTCAATATTCCCAAACAGCATGTGCTTTCCTGGAGTGTCACTAAGCCTAGGCCAAAAGAAAAAAAATCTGATACCAAACTCAAGTAATTTATCGGTGTCTGTTTTCCAGTTGCGGTTTTGCTATCGCCAGTGAAAGGCAGATAGCTGGCTGGAGTTTCTGTAATTAGATACTAAGAGTTGCCGCAGCTTGGAAAAATAATAATAGCCCTCATCTTAATAGCATACAATTCATAATATCTCTGATTGTATCTAATGTTTTTTTATTCAGGAGGAAGGAAATGTCTACAAATAAAACTCAAAACCCCAGAAATGCTGCCCGTGACGTTGTTATGCAAAATAAGGATATTGAGGATAAAATTCGTCGGATTGTTGTGCAAACGGTAAAAGAAGGGGATCTTCAGCCCGAAGCTATAAAACAGACCTTGAATGATGTTCTTGAGGGATCGCTGGAAGCATTAAATGCACAATCCAGTGTTGATAAGGAGGCGTTAAAACAGGTGGTTAACGGGATAGATTTGGGGCTGAGTCAAGTTGCCGAAGCTTCCAAACTGGCCATTGAAGAAGCGAGCGGCAATTTTAAAGAATTTACCAATCATGACTTGAAAAGGGCTTTGAATGATTTAAAAGACCTGGAAGTCTTGTTTTTTGAAACCATGAATGATGTTGCTAAAAAAGGGACAGATACCCTGCATGAAACAATAAGAGAATTCATCGACCACACAAAAAATACTGGTTCTTCGCTTAGCAATACTGTCGAGGAAATTTTAACAGGACTCCATCGCGCATTGACTCAGTCGAATCGACTCAAGGATATTGAAATTGCGGATGTCGCTAAATCAACAGGTGTCACAATTGCCAGAATTGCCAGTGGATTTTTAGCCGGAATTGCTGATTCTTTAGATAGTAAGAAATAACCGGCATGCTTTTTGAGACCTTAAGTGTTGCTCGTGATTTTGGGAGAATACACGAAATTTCTTCCATTCTAATCAAGTATGGCTTTGGCGATATGGTAAGCCGCTTGGGTGTGGCCAGTATTGTTGAAAGTGCAGGCCATGCCTTGAAGTGGAAAGAAGTTGAAGATTTGACCAAAATTGAACCGGCGGTCAGAGTTCGTAAAGCCCTTGAGGAAATGGGACCAACCTTCGTCAAACTTGGTCAAATTCTTGCCACCAGAGCGGACTTGTTTCCTCCGGAATGGATTACAGAATTTAAAAAACTCCAGGATCAAGTTCAAACGGTTCCTTATGAAGAGCTAGCTGCTCAAGTTGAAGAAGATCTTGGCGCAAGACCTGAAGAAATATTTGCTGAGTTTTGTACTGAACCCTTGGCGGCTGCATCAATCAGTCAAGTACACAAGGCTTTGTTACAAAATGGTGATTCCGTGGTTGTTAAAATCAGACGGCCTGGAATCCGCTCGGTAGTTGAAGCTGATTTGCGGTTATTAGCCAGTTTGGCTGATATTGCTGAGCGCGAAATCAAAGCCCTGCAACGTTATCACCCAAAAGAAATTGCCCATCAATTTACGCTTTCAATGCGGCGGGAATTGGATTTAGCAACTGAATGCCGAAATGCTGAACGAATGATGGTGAATTTCAAAAATGATCCGTATATTGTTATTCCGAAAATCTACTGGCAATGGACATGCGAACGGATAAATGTTCAAGAATATATTGATGGAATTCATGGCTATGATCTGGAGGCAATTGACGAGGCGGGATTAAACCGAAGATTATTGGCAACACGAGGCGCTGAAGCCGTTTTAAAAATGATTTTAAAACATGGGTTTTTTCATGCAGATCCTCATCCGGGAAATTGCTTTTTTTTAGACAATAATCGTATTGCATTTATTGATTTTGGTATGGTCGGTCGTCTTTCTGAAAGCCGGCGCGACCAGGTATTAAATTTATTGCGGGGTTTTGTCGATCAGGATACCCAGCCGGTAGTCAAAGTATTATTGCAATGGAGTTCCAGCTCTATATCTCCGCAAGAAAGGGATAGCCTGGTATTGGACGTAGAAAATTTTATCGACCAATATCATGATATTCCATTAAAAGAGTTGAATATCACTGATTTGTTAAATAATTTAACAACCTTGTTGAGGGATCATCAGTTAAATCTTCCTTCCGATTTAACCTTGTTACTGAAGGCAGCAATCACCCTCGAGGGCTTAGGTCGGCAATTAGACCCTGAATTTAATCTGGTTGAAGTGGCTACACCATTAATGACACAGATTTTTTGGTCACGATATAGTCCAGATGCCTTGTTGAAAAAAGGCAAGAATAATTTTTTTGCGCTGGCAGAATTATTAATCGATTTGCCAAAAGATTTACATCAATTAATGGAATCGATGCGTCATGGGGCAGTAGGCGTAAAAATTGATATTAATAAACCGAGCTGGATAAGCAAGGAGTTGGACAGGATTATTAACCGTTTATCAATCAGTTTGGTAACATCCGCGCTTATTGTTGGCAGTTCCATTGTGGCAACGACAGAAGATGGGTCTTCTTCTGTCATTGGATTTTTGGGTTTTATCGGCGCATTTATTGGAGGAATTTGGTTGTTGCTTTCCATTTGGCGCAGTGGCTAAAAAAAGTATAATTTGCTCACTTGCCTCATGCGAGGCTATACCCCGTCAACTTTTAGAAATGATAGCTTAATTCCATTCTGATATGATCATCGTCCCTGAGCATATAAGCTGGGTCGTCTTTTGGTATTCCTGCAAGAAACCGGGCTTCGATTTCCAATTTCCAGCTATCGCCAAATCTTCTGCTGGCTTCAATATTATAAAACTTGGCGCTGGTGGTTCGGTCTAATACAATTCCGGCCAGAATTTCTGTACTTTGAGTATCATTCAAGGCGAACCGCAGAGCAACGAAAAAGTCGTCTTCAAATAAAGTCTGGATATTACGGCCACGGCTGTCATACAAATATTCGGCTAAAACCCCAATATCCAGGCCAGTCTCCCTAATATTGAAAAAGGTGTACTCGAAGCCAAATGTTGAGGCAAAATAATTAAAGGTTTTACTGGATCGGAAAATGGCTTCCAGTTTCCATAGCCAGGCATCTTTAGTCACCTGAACATCCAGTCCGGTCTGATTGACCATTTCGTAAAACGGAATAATGCGAAGATTTCCTGCCCGATCAGAGTCCAGAAGAAATAATGGGTCTCGATTGGTTCCATAAAAATGCGAGAATCCGATATCCCAATCTCCAAGGGTTTGTGACCAGCGAAAGGCATAGGCCATGTGTCTTTCAAAGCCATTTTTTTCAAACCGGGCATTATCAATATCGATGGGTAAGATGCGCATACGACCTTCGACGCCAGGGAAAGTACGCTCTCTAAATCCTGGCAGAATAAACAAATCCAGGGTTCCCCAGTCATTAATCAAAGCCAGATTAATCATGGGTTGTCCAAGTTTGTCTTCAGTATCCATGTTTTCAACCAAATCAGTTTGATTGATAATATTGACCAGGTGCTGAGATTCGGTAACTCCCCAGAAAATTTCCCGGATGCCAACTCGTAATTCCCAGGATTCAGCTATTTTCATCCAGTTTAATTCCCGGATGTCAAAATGGGTGCGGCGGCTATCATGCTGTGAATAACGAAAGAAAGGCACAAAAGCAAAATTTTGCGTGCCATCATCCCATTCATGATAAATCTCGGGCTCAATCACCCCGGACACATAATTATTATGTTGCCTGTTATCGAGTGGATTTTGGGTAAAAACTAAATCTTCTACCCCGACATATCCTGAAATTTCCAAAGCTGACAGAGCTTGAATAGGAAGTAATAAAAAAATTAAAAGGTTGACTAGAGTTTTCATATTTTTATCGTGCTCGTTTAAGAGCATTTTTATCAAAACTTCTTTTGGTTAAGCCTTTCCTGAACTGGTATTCTTTCCAGAGCAAGATGGTGCTTTTGCCATTGGTATGGTTTACCATCCGCATTTCATCGGGGCGCCAGTATTGATCAAGATACTGTTTATAACCATGAAATGTTTGGGTTTTTAGCAAGCTGTTCTTACGATCATAATAGTCGGTTTTTAGCAGGATGTACCTGTTTTTGTCGATCCAGAGAACAAGTTTTGTATACCCTGAATGTTCGTATAGAGGATATGCCTCGATAACGAAGCAATCAATACCATCATAAATTTCATCTTTGATGTATTTGTAATCGTATTTTGCAACTTCAAAGGAAGATAGGTCTTCGAAAGCGAATTCGCTGCCTAGATAGGGGCCGGATTTGTTTCTGGATGAAATTCGTTTGACTCTTTTAATCGCAGGTAAATAAAGCCATTGTTCATCAGGATCAAGCGCGTGGGTAAAACTTAGAAAAGCGGTGCCTTTAATATCCCTGGGGCTGTTAAAGATGCTCAGGCTTTTGTCTCCGTCACCTTTGACTTCCATGATTTTCATTTTCAGTTTACGGCTATGTTCATCACCATGCCGGTTTTTCAGGATCATGGTTAGCTTTGCCTGGCTATCTTGCCAGCCGGTATCGCGTCGGTCAACTTCTTTGATAATTGCCAAACCTTTTTCCTTATCATCATTAAAGGTTTGCTTGGAAATGTCGAATTTTTCAGGTTGTTCACTGGTCTCCGCTACATCGGCTGTTGGGATGTTTTCTGGAGGAATGGTTTGATCTATCTGGTCAAGGGGTGTTTGCTCAGGATGTTGAATGTTGTCAGTAGTATTTGTGTCATCAGGAACAGTTTTTTCAATAGCACCAGAATCTGTCTTATTTAATGTTGGGGTTAATTTGCTATCTTGAGGCGTGTTTTTTTTGATGGATGCAGGCTCTTTTTTTTGCGGCTTGGTTACATTAAGTTCAGGCGCTTTTTTTTCTGAATTTTTAGCAGATTCAATTATCCATTGAAGTTTTTCAGATTCAGTTTGTATTTGGTTAGGCTGCTTATCCGTCGTATCGGCCGAAGTGATATTACTAGAAATTAATATCACAAAAAAATATGTAAGGGTACCCAGTTTTCTCATTTTTTCTCCAGGCTCATTAGTAGAGGTGGCAATAATAAAAAGTCTAAAAATAAAGCGACAGCAATGGTTATTGCAGTTAAAAGCCCCATGCCTTGATTCATGGTGAAGTGCGAAGTGGCTAACACCAAAAATCCAGATACGAGCACCAACGATGTCACCCAAAGAGCAATTCCAACCGTGGAAAAAGCGTATCTGACAGAATCTTCAGGACTATAGTCTAGTTCAATTCTGGCGCGTCGATATTTGCTGATAAAATGAACAGTGTCATCAACGACGATTCCCAGTGTTAATCCGGTAACAACTGATAAGGCCAGCCCAATGGTTCCATCGATTAATGCCCAGATGCCAAAAGCTATGCCTGCGGGGATCAGGTTTGGGATCAAACTGATTAAACCAACTTTTACCGATTTGAAGGCGATGATTAAAAGCAGTGAAATTAATGCCAAGGCAGCAACTGATCCTATCAGCATGCGTTGGATATTTCTTTTGCCAATATAAGCAAACATCAGCGTTGGACTGGCTAAAATGGGTTTGTACTCAATCATGTTTTTATCCAGCCAGTCGTTAATGCGGCGTTCAATGCTCAACATTTGTTGGGAGCTTAGATTATGTAATGTCACAATGATTCGAATACCAGATTTATCCAGATTGATTTGATCATTTAAGTCCAGGCCATAAGGGAGTGACATTTCATATAGCAACAGATATTGCGCAGCGAGATCACGCTTTTTGGGCAGCCGATATTCATTTGGGTCATCGCCATGCATGTTTTTGTTTAATCTTTTGAAGGTATCGGAGATAGTATTGATATGTGCAACTTCGGGTTGCATGGATAGCCATTCTTTAAATACATTGACCCATTGTAGAAATTGCGGATCACTGATTTCTCCTTCTTCTCCAGCATCAAAAGCGACTTCGACAGAATACATACCGCCCATGTTTTCATTTAAAAAATCACTGGCGCGCCGGAATTCAAAAGTTTGATCAAAATACTTAACAAATTCATCATTTAATTCATTTTTTGGGATCTGACTGATAAGTCCGATTGCCAGCAGAATATTGCCAATCAATAATGCATGTCGCCATCTGATTACAAATTCGGCAAAATGCTTCATGGCAGCATTGCTAGGTTCTTCTTTTAAAGTGGTTTTTATGGGTAAAACCGTGATTAAAGCTGGTAAAAAGGTAATAGTAAAAATAAAAGCGATGCTGACACCAATAGCTACAATATTACCAAGATCTCTGAAAGGTGGGGCATCACTGAAATTCATGCTTAAAAAACCGATTGCGGTCGTCGCACTAGTCAAGAAAATGGGCTGAAGATTAGTTCGCAAACTTTCTTTGATAGCTTGTTTTTTTTCATGGCCTAGCCGGATGTTGTGTAGCGTGGTAACCAGGAAATGGACGCAATCTGCAACAGCCATCGTCAAAATAATAATTGGCGATGTTGCTGAAGTAGGTGTTAGTTTGATGCCAAGCCAGATAGCCAGACCCACAGCGAAAATAATGGAAAAAAAAGTAACCAGAATAACGCTGAAGGTTGCAGAAACCGAGCGCAAGCATAAATACAATACCAAAAAAACAATACCGAACATCAATGGAGTCAATGTCTTATTGTCATTAATGGAAGCTTCTCCAAAAGCATTATTGAGCATTACCAGACCGGTAATATGGAGTTTGATATCAGGATACTTACTGGTCAGCTGTTTAGCCATTTTTCTGGCGACTTCCGCTATTTCCATCGCTTCTAAAGGATTTTTTCCCGGCAGTTGTACTGTTACATTAACTCCTGCAACGTGGCCTGATGGAGAAATCAGTCTGTTTCTTAATAACGGCTCATGGAGAGCAATTTGTTTGATCTGCTGCAATTGATCTTCGGTTAAGGATTCGGTTTCGGTGACCAGATCATTAACGATAAGGTCATCTTCTTCAGCAACTGTATGCTGAAAATTGGTAATTGAATCAACGCGGCTGGAATAGGGTAATTGCCATGCTTCTTCAGTAAGCTCGATGATAGCCTGCAAGTTTTTTTGGGTAAAAATGTCACCGTTTGCTGGTTCAACAATAAACATTAAATTGTCACTCTTGCTATAAGTATTTTGAATCGCATCAAAAGCTAATAACTGAGGATTGTCTTCGCCGAAAAATATTCGGTAATTATTGTTTAGCTCTATGTGCTGGAGTCCTGAGCCAGCGGCTGTAACAAGAATAAAAGTGATACAAATAACCCACCAAGGGTGGCGCGTGACTAAATCTCCTAGTTTGGCTACGAAGCTGCCGTTCATCATTTAAAGGTATTTTCTAGTTTGTTGAGGAATAATTGATTTGAAAAGGGATGGATCTATAAAGAGGACTCATGATTATGTTAGAAATATTTGAATGGTTAGATGACCGTTTTAAAGTTAATTTCTAAAGTGTAAACTACCCGAATATCCATTTGAAATGGTATATAAGTATTGGATGGTATAGAATTCACGCTCCTAAGTATAGTATTTATCCTTAATAATTATACTTTTAATTTGCTGAAAAACGGCTTAGTTTGATAAATGCCCAATCAAAAAAAAATTTCCCGGATCGCTCTGACACCAGGAGAACCTGCAGGTATTGGTCCAGATTTATGCTTGCAGTACTTGCAAAAACAGCACGAATGCCAGACGGTTATTATAGCAAACCCGGAGCTGCTTGAATCCAGGGCCAAATTACTCAATCTGCCAATCAGATTCACTGAATTCAGACCGGATGAAGCGCCAAAGATTCAAGAAAAAGGTGTGTGTTGTATTTGGCCAGTGAAAATGCAGACTTTTTGTGAGGTGGGTAAGCTAAATCCATTAAATAGCCGTTATGTTTTAAAAACTATTACCCGGGCGACGAAAGGCTGTATACAGGGTGTTTTTGATGCAATGGTGACAGGGCCTGTACATAAAGCTGCCATAAATAATGCTGGTTTTGATTTTAGTGGGCATACTGAATTTATAGCTGGTCTAACTGGGGGGCATCCAGTTATGATGTTAGCAACCCCTGGATTACGAGTGGCATTGGTAACGACTCATTTACCGCTTGCAAAAGTGAGTCAATCTATAACTCAAAACACGTTAAGGCGAGTTGTTCAGATTTTACATCAAGGTTTACAAGATCAATACAATATAAAAAACCCCCGTATTTTAGTTTGCGGATTGAATCCCCATGCAGGAGAAGGTGGCCATTTAGGAACCGAGGAAATTGAAATTATAGAACCTGCAATCAGAATGATGAGAAAGCAAGGTTTGGATTTACAAGGGCCTTTACCTGCAGATACAGTCTTTACGCCAAAATATCTGCAGTCAGCAGATGCTGTTTTGGCAATGTATCACGATCAAGGCTTGCCGGTTTTGAAATATAAAGGATTTGGTCAAGCAACAAATGTTACCCTCGGGCTGCCGATTGTTAGAACGTCTGTAGATCATGGAACCGCTTTAGAATTAGCGGGTTCAGGCACGGCCGATGTTGGCAGTTTGGAATACGCAATTAACACAGCGCATGAAATAGTGTGTAAAGAAGGCGCGTGAAATAACTTGCTTGTCGTCTTCCACGCATTGAATATGAATTAAAATACGGCGCCAGTTGCCCAATTTATTCCCGTACGCGTTCTTATAAACCTAATGGAATGACGCACTTTAGGCCGTTTAGGAAGTGGGTTAGGTCATTCAATTTGGTATAGACACAAGTTTATGACCTACGAATTATAATCAATTATTACTGCAAAATAGATGACCCAAATACATAAAGCAAGAAAACGTTTCGGCCAAAATTTTCTTCATGACGATTCTGTTGCTGAGAACATAGTTGCCAGTATGCAGATAAAGCCAGGTGACCATATTGTAGAAATAGGTCCTGGAAAGGGAGCCTTGACCGAGTTATTGTTGAAGTACGAGGTTAAACTCGATGTTGTAGAGCTTGATAGGGATTTGGTGTCGATTTTAGAAAAAAAATTTGTTAATCAACAAAATTTACGAATATTTAGCGCTGACGCATTAAAATTTGATTTCTCAAAATTGGGGCAGCACGGCGAGAAAATTCGCGTTGTAGGTAACTTGCCTTACAACATTTCAACGCCTTTACTTTTCCATTTGTTCGAACAAGCAAGTTGTGTCAGTGATATGTATTTTATGTTGCAAAAACAAGTTGTTGATAGAATTTGTGCTCAGCCAGGAAGTAAGAAATATGGAAGATTAAGCGTAATGAGCCATTACTACTGTCACCCTGAGCCATTATTTGAGGTAGCTCCCGAAAGTTTTGACCCAAGGCCAAAAGTGATGTCTGCGGTTGCCAGGCTTACTCCGCATGCTGTGCCAGTTGTTGAAATTCAATCGCTTGATAATCTTAATAAGCTTGTCAAACAGGCATTTTCTCAAAGACGCAAAACTTTGCGAAATTCGCTAAAGCAGTTCGTCTCAGAAAAAGTAATTGAGTCATTATCAATCGACCCTGGTCTGAGGGCGGAGGCCATTTCTTTAAAGGACTTTGCTAAATTAAGCAATGTCCTGAATGATGAAGATCAGAGTGGCCAAAAATGATAGCTTAATTAAGCTGTGGGTGATTAATGAATTTCGCCGTATTGGGCTGTATTTTACTTCAGGCCACTCTTAAATAGAAAACTACAACAATTCTTCAATAGTTGCGGCAGTACGTTTAACATCTAGAAAGATCAAGCCAAGTTTGGCGTTAGGTTTGGCAAGAACAGTTAGAACCGCTTCTGGTCCAGCATGAGTCATTAGCACGTAACCAGAATCGCCTTTTATCAAAACTTGTTCGAGTGTACCTCTTTCTAATTCTTGAGAGGTTCTGTCGCCTAATGAAAGCATTGCGGCGCTCATTGCACCAACGCGATCCTCATCAAAACCTGCTGGCAAGGCTGATGCCATCATTAAGCCATCTGTTGATATAACGCCTGATGCCTCAATATCAGCAGATGTTCCATTTAATTCATTTAGCACAGATTTAAGCATGTCTGATCGCATATTATTCCCCTTAATTCGATTGATAGTTGTATTTCAAGTAAACGTAAGATATTATTTATTATATAAAACAGTGGTTTGATAATTTTGTTTTATAGGTTACTTAAAGTTAAATATGTAAATTTAATGAAGGTGATTTTTAAAAATTCCACTCCCTCTTTGAGGGTATTCCTAAGTCACTAAAAAAACATATAAATTTTAGCATATATTTTTTGTCTATAGGCAATGCTCTAAAATTTAAGTAGGTTGAGATTACATTACCAAAAGTGATTTTAATAGATCCGTTGGTGTTTCGCTATTTTCTAAGGTATTCATTTTTCAATTGTATATAGTGCTGATATGAATATTTTAGAAAATTAATCTCTTCTTCTTTCAGTGGTCTTACCTGTCTGGCAGGTGCACCAACATACAGGTAGCCGCTTTCCAGTTTTTTTCCAGGTGACACCAAAGCACCGGCACCTAACATGACATAATCTTCCATTTCCGCGCCATCCATAAGTATCGCGCCTATACCGATTAAGCAGTAATTGCCAACTGTACAGGCATGGACGGTAGCCCTATGGCCAATGGTAACGCCTTTGCCAATTGAAAGAGGATAGCTTCGATTAGTAAATTCACTAAAATGAGATACATGAAGGACTGCACCGTCTTGGATATTGGTGCCGGCACCAATAGTAATGGTCTCAACATCACCGCGAATAACAGCAGTTGGCCATACAGATACGTCATCACCTAAAGATACATCTCCAATAACAATTGCGCTACTGTCGATGTATACCGAATCACCAAATTTAGGTTGTGTGTTATTAAAGGTCCTAATGTTCACAAAGATCTCAAAAATAATAGCTATACTGATGAGTATTGTAACTTAACTGTGCTTGTAGACAATGGCCGATTGCAAAAGCTGCGCTGCTCCTTTACCTGCAAATACGAATCGCTGCAAATTTTGTGGTATATATAATGATATGGATTTGCACGGGAAACATAATTTTTCCATTCATATTCAAGAATCAGAAAGAATTTGTCCCCACTGTGAAATACCTTTACAAACCATTAATTTAAAACAAAAAGGCGCGTTTGAAATTGAACGGTGTGGTTCGTGCTATGGTTTATTTTTTGATCCTGGAGAAATTGAGGAATTGCTGGAGAGCAGTGTTTCAGGAGTATTTGATACCAATTATCAATTATTGGAACATATAAACAAGGAGCGTTACCAAAAACCGGATAAAGTGCAATACATTAAATGTCCGGTTTGTCGGGTTTTAATGAACCGAGTAAGGTATGGCCATCGAAGCGGGGTAGTAATTGATCGATGCATAGCGCATGGAGTTTGGTTAAATAATGGCGAAATCACCCACTTAATGGAATGGAAAAAAGCAGGGGGGCAGGTTCTTCATGAAAAAGTGCAAAGAAAAGCAAAGCAGGAGAACCGACCTAATCCGGTAAAGATTTTTGAATCTAGTTCTGACAGACAATATGGAATCTCCAGAGAATTAGATTTTGATATAACTGAATTAGTCTCTGATCTGATTTTCAAGATTTTTAAATAATCAAAGTTTAATATTAGCAACCAACGGCTTTTAAAAAAGTATAGTTGCGTAAAATTAAAAACTACATTATCCTTCTGGGCTTTGTATGTCGATGGAGAGATGGCCGAGTGGTCGAAGGCGCACGCCTGGAAAGTGTGTATACGGCAGCGTATCGAGGGTTCGAATCCCTCTCTCTCCGCCATTCTTCCTAGAAAGTCCTTAATCCCTTTCATCCATCCAGTTAATAAACCTTTTAACGCCCTTTGGTTCTTTGAAGTTTGCGAATCATTTGTAAACAAAACCAAGAACAAAAAAATTTTTCCACATCATTTCTGAATAAACCAGCTGCATCGTAACCTTAAAAAAATTTGGGCAGCCAAAATGTCATGATATTTTCATCAAGCTGTTATGGGAATGACACATTAGTTTGCTATTTTTGTCTTGTATGCAAACTATTGAGGAAAGTAGATGAAGCTCCAATACCGCAGTGTCTGGATTTCAGATACACACTTGGGAACCAAAAGTTGCAAGGCTGAATATTTACGTGATTTCCTGGATCATGTGGAGTGCGAAACCTTATACCTAGTGGGCGATATTATTGATTTGTGGAGTTGGAATATTAAATCCGGTTTTTACTGGCCGATTTTGCACAGTGATATTGTCCAGAGGGTTTTCAATAAGGCTAAACAAGGTACACGGATTATTTATATTCCGGGGAATCACGATGACGCCTTTAGAAAACATGTCGGGATCCAGTTTAATGGTATTGAAATTCACCTGAATGCAATTCACAAAACTGCGGATAACCGGCGCTTTCTGATTATGCATGGTGATGAGTTTGACAGTATTGTTTGTCATAATCGATGGTTAGCCTATATTGGCGGTGAAGCCTATGAATTCTTGTTGGCCGCTAATCGCTGGATTAATAATCTCCGTAAAATATTCGGTTATCAATATTGGTCGTTGTCTTCTTATCTTAAACACCGGGTCAAAAACATCGTCCAGTTTATGGATAATTATCAGCATGTGTTGAGTTTAGAAGCGCAAAAGCAGCAGGTAGATGGCATTATTTGTGGGCATATTCATCACGCCGAAATAAGCGAAATGGAATCAGGAAAAATTTATTGTAATACTGGCGATTGGGTAGAAAGTTGTACAGCATTGGTCGAAGATGCTGATGGTAATTTATCTATTCTAAATTGGCTGGATGATAGTTATCAATTACTAGATGAGACCTCCGCAGGCGAGAGTTCGAATAATCTTTCTGAAACTGCCTGAGCATGTTAAAAAAAAGCCTGCTGCTAGGCATTGGCAGTGTTACCTTCATTATAGGAATGATTTTATTTCCACTTCCCGTCCCTTTAGGCCTGCCCGTTATGTTAATAGGCTTGGCAATTATGTTCAAAGCTTCAAATAAGGTGAAAAGAAAGATTATTCGTTTGGCAGATCAACATCATCATTCGCGAAAGATCTGGCAAAAGTTTAGAAATCACCGGCAACGAAAAAAGCTGAAGCAGAGGTAGCATCAGATTAAGGAAGATTTTGCTGCAGCAAAAGGAAATGGGCTCCTTTTGCTGGTCTTGCTCGTTGCATACTGTCATTATGTCTCCAAAAAGATCAAAAAAATGCCCCAATTTTCCACTTGACTCGAAATGAATCTCCAAACCCGATAGCCTCCCGATGGGTTTAAAGTTGTCATCAATTTGTCAAAAAACCTTCATTTAATTGTCATGGTAGTCAACTAAGCTAATCGCCATGATAAATCTAAAACACGGGGGGCTGAATGAAGCTATTGAACTTGGTTCATGACTATGATGTTAAATTATTCTTCAATCTGATAAATTCCCGTTTTTATTATTCATTAACGACTCTTGCTCGCGTTATTTCTCAATCTGCTAATGGTCAGCTCTATCTTGTTCTGGTTATTTCTTTATATTTCACAGAAGGTTTACAAAGTCCATTCCTAAAAACGCTTTTAGTAGCTTTTACTATTGAGCGACCGTTATATTTTGTATTAAAAAACAGTTTTAGGCGAGATCGACCTCAAGCCGCTCTTAAAGATTATCAGAGTCTTTTAACGCCATCAGATCAATTCAGCTTTCCATCGGGCCACACATCTGCGGCATTCATGGTCGCCGGCATTATGAGTTTTTATTTACCCCTATTGTCTGCTCCATTACTTCTGTGGGCGTTTTTAGTAGGTGTTTCCAGAGTTATTCTTGGCGTTCATTTTCCTACTGATACATTGATTGGAATGATTTTAGGAGTAACGGTGTCGATTTATAGTTTGGTGCAAATCACGTAATGAAAATATTTTATGGTGTGCAAGGAACCGGTAATGGTCATATTACCCGGGCCAGAGTGATGTCCAAGGCGTTATCAATGCAAGGATTTGAAGTTGATTATATGTTTACAGGCAGGTCCAGTGATGATTATTTCGATATGGATTTATTTAATGGTTGCCAATTTAGAGATGGATTAACATTTAATACAGAAAAAGGTCAGGTAAATTATCTGAAGACGGTTCTTCAATCAAAACCGATAACTTTTATCAAAGATGTCAAATCGCTTGATTTATCAAGCTATGATTTGGTGATTAGCGATTTTGAACCCGTGACTGCATGGGCCGGGAAAATACAGAAAAAGACAGTGCTGGGAATTGGTCACCAATATGCATTTAATCATAAAATTCCCAAGAGAGGTTCCGACCCTTTGGCTGAACTAGTCATGAAATATTTCGCACCGGTTACTTTGGGTGTGGGTTTGCACTGGTATCATTTTGATCAGCCTATTTTGCCGCCGATTATTGAAACAAAAGAGCCAACTGTGAAAATTGATGAGCGAAAAATACTGGTGTATTTGCCTTTCGAGTCCCCTGCAGATATTAATAGTAGTCTGTCACAATTCACTGACTATCAATTCCATGTTTATTCTCCTGTCCCCTTTGACAGCAACAATCCGAATATTATTTTCCAGCCATTATCACGCAATAATTTCCAGCGAGATTTACGCGACTGTACGGGAATTATCAGTAATGCCGGATTTGAGTTAGCTAGCGAAGCGTTGCATCTGGGCAAGAAAATTCTGGCAAAGCCTTTACATGCCCAAATGGAGCAAATATCCAATGCAGCAGCACTGGAGCAATTAGGTTATGGTCACACCATGAATGATCTAGACGCTGAAGCAATAGAAAGATGGTTAAATGAAGCCCGGAGTGTAAGAATTAACTATCCCGATGTTGCACAAACTATTACGACATGGATTAAACAAGGAATGCCAGTGATGGATGAAAGTATTACCCAAGCTGCCTGGAAAAATGTTGAGGTTATTAAGGCTTAGGAATATGCGCGGAATAGGTTGTATTGCAGTGAAAATATGCTGAATAGTTACAATTATTTTTTATTGCTTGAATAAAAGTTTTAGATCATTGCAATAATGAAGGCGGTATCAATTTTAGAGCAATTACCCGAACTTCAACAGATCGAATCCATTGTTCAATGCAATAATAATGACTTGTTGGTAGTCCATACATTGTGTCAGATACCCTGGCAGGGCAAACGCATTAAAATATATTAATTAAAAGTAAGTTATGAGATATTTCTAATTTTAAATATAAGGAATGCCTCATGAGTGAAAGTATAATTGAATGTTTTTCAAACATAAAAGACCCGCGC
>JALSJK010000095.1 GCA_026989395.1 Methylomonas sp. | reverse complement strand
AACGCGATACCATGATTTTAAGAATTTTATAGAAGGTATCGCCTTCAAAGTTTAAAAACCGCCGCGCCAACGGCGGTTTTTCCTTATCTGGAAGAAATTATAAGACTGTTGGTGCGCTCCTTCATAAAAGTTTGGTTGGTAGGATGGTTTGACTCCCCAAGGAAGGGAATCGGAATAGATAAACCATAGCAAAAATACACTTAATCCACAATCCTACAATTTAATACACAAGTTTATTGTATTTATACGTAGCGGATTGTAGTAAATGTATTTTATATTTATATATAAAACAGTCATTTAGACAACAACACTACATGTACTACATAAATACAATTTAATACACTTACTACAATCCGCTACACTTACAATGCGTATTATAGGGCAATTCTTTGTAGTTTATGTAGTGTAAATATTCTGTACGAGAATGTATTTCTGCTGTATAAGTGTAGTGAGACAACAGAGTAGGAACTACAAAAATGAACGTATCAATCACACAAGCTCATAAAATGACCGGCGTTGCACGCTCTACAATCTATAAAGATATGGACGAAGGGAAGTTGTCCTTTACTGAAAATGGGCGCGGAAAACGCGAAATAATGGTTTCTGAATTACAACGCGTCTATGGCGAAATAGACCAAACAGCTTTGAATAAGAAAACAAAAAAAGCCAAAGACACAGAAACGTCTGAGAATGTAGCGGGTGTAGTCGAGCGTAGTGAGACTACAAAACAAGGACAACCAGATCAAATTGCAGTGCTTCAAGAACGTATTCTGTCGCTAAAAGGCACAGTTGAAGACAAAGACACTTTCATTGATGATTTGAAATCAGAGAGACAAAAATCTCGAGAAATGTACGAAGAACAGTTAGAAGGTATGAAAAAATCTCTTGATAAGGCTCAGGATGGTTACAATCACATTACGAAGCTGCTTGAAGATAAAACAAGTGAGGGTACAGGTGATTGGGGAAAAACCATGAAAGCGCTTGAGAGTAGAATTTCCAACCAAGAAAAAGCTGAAAAAGAGCGCCAAGAGCGCGAACAAAAATTACTCGATGAAAACAAACGTATAAAACAAGCGTATTCAAAACAAAAAAGAGAGTTAGAGGCTGAAAAAAATAAACCGTTTTTCAAAAAATTATTTGGATAACCGGAGTAGGGGAGGGGGCTTATTTTTCTCTTTCATATACGGGTTTTACTGCATCCATTTGAGACAAGAGAGTACGGCACTTTAAACCTTGACATCTTTATGTATTTCATGTATATTATATACAATACATACCTCATATAAAATGACAGGAGTATCATTATGCACAGTGTCACTGTATCAGATTTACAACGGCAAATCGGAAAAATCCAAGACTTAGCCTTGAAAGAACCAATTTCTATTACACGCAATGGCCGCGAAAAGTATGTTTTTCTGTCTTCAGAGGAATATCATCGTTTAAAGCGACGAGACCGGGAAATTTTAGGTGTGGAGGAATTAAGCGAAGAAGATATTCGTGAGATTGCCGCCGCACAGGTTCCCGCTGAATATGCTTATCTCGATGAGCTAATGAATTAATTAGAAAAGCTTTTGTTTTTGCCTTTAATCCCTGATCCATTTCCTGGTCTTGTTATTAGCTATTCCTATCTTTGGCGCGCAGAATATAAAGCAGGTCGGGAAGAGGGGGTTAAAGACCGTCCTTGTGCAATCGTCTTGTCAAAGAAGATGGCAGGAGATGAAATGATTGTCACGGTTGCAGCTATCACACACACAGAGCCAGAAAATCCCGATACAGCGATTGAAATCCCTCTGAAAGTTAAAGAGCATTTAAGCCTTGATAGTGAGCGCTCATGGATTGTGTGTTCAGAAGTTAATCGCTTTATCTGGCCAGGACCTGATTTAAGACGTATTCCAAACCATGAAGATATTTCCTATAGCTACGGCGTTCTCCCCCCCAAATTATTAAAGAAAACAACACAGACGCTTCTTAAAACTCTGGCAAAAATAGTTAAGAGAACACAATAATCATTCCTCATTTTTCAAAAAATCTCTATCACAAATATTCAAATTACTTGGATAGAGGAGGGGGCGGCTATGCCGCCTCCCGCATTTCAGAACTGCTATAAAGAAAATCAACGGCTTTTTGCGCGTGAGACGCCGCCGAAAAAATAAATTTCTTGTCGTCTTTAAGCGCTTTAAGCCAGCACGCAATATATTGAGCATGATCGGCGCGTGGAAGGGCCTCAACGCCTGTTGAAGCACAAGCCATTGCTGCCCCTAATTCTGCTACCAATTCCTCAAAAGCATAATCTGATTTATTGAATTTTTCAGATGGAAAACGATCAAGGCGATGCTTTGCGCCTGTCCAGTGGGTTAATTCATGGAGTAGGGTGCTGTAATAGTTTTCCGTGGCCGTAGAGTCAGCGGTATCTTTAAAACACTCTGGGGAGGGCATATTAATAAAATCGCCAGAAGGGGAATAATAAGCCTTAATTTCGCCGTGGCGTATATCAGCGCCGCTAGCATCAATCAACGCATCTGCCGCGCCTATTGAGGCAATCTCAGAGGACTTAAAATCCGCGTCTAGTTCGAAGCCTTCCACCTGATCGGCATTAAATACGCGTGACCAACGGGCAAACATGCGTTGTGATTGCTCCTCATTATCTTGGCTAGGCTCTTGTTGAAGCATTTTCCAAAAAACGATTTGAGCGGATTTCTCACCTTTTTTAACCTGTGCGCCGCGTTCTTGCCATTGCTTATATGTTGCCCAGATTCCAGATTGGTAGCCTTCACTCATTTGATAAGCCCAGAGTAGGGGGACATTAACGCCTTTATAGCGTTTCGCCGTTAAAGCATTTTCGGGCAACTGTGTAACCCCATGCCACGGCAATTCAAATTTTCCATTAAGCCCTGCCTCAAGTCGTCTATAATTCTATTTGTAACATCTTGGTAAACATCGTTCTTCTTCATTTCACTAATCCTTTAATGAGAGTTGGGTTGCGTCATGCAACCTTGTCTCCGGCGAGGATCGGGTAGCAAAGGTCAAGCGATGAAGGTTTTGGAGAAAACCCTTGTCGAAAAAATCGGCGAAATATTCTTGTCCTTTTCAAACGCAGAGCTGAAAAAGCAGGAATATGTTCGATCTAATTTTTGGATTAAGCGCTTGACCTGCGCGAGGCTGAAAGCCTTAGAATAATTTAAACCGTCAAATTATAAACTGTAGATAACACACTGAATTTAATATAAAATATATATGCTAAACTTACAAAACTACTCGTATCGTTTTTAACTAGCAAACATTGCTAATGTTTTACTTTAAGTGAGGTTTTTGCTCTTGGTCTAGGATGTTTTATTCAGACGGGAATTTTAACGAGTAGGGCAGATAACAACTTTATCCACAATTTCAGTGGATGGATTTGTGAACAGAATAATTAATTCTGAAAACTATATAACGATCTTATTTGTCTTTATTCTTTACCGCATCAGCCGGCATTGCTACGCGCGCACTAAAGCCCCAAGTGTCATCGAACTCCGCACGTTTTCCCAAAAGATCTGGTTGTGGGGCAGGGGGCTTTATATGCGGTAGCGGCTTTTTCTTGGTCTTATTGCCGCCCTTGTCCAGTCTTGGAATTGAGAGTTTTGATTTCTGGTATTGGATTAGAAGGTTATTATCGTCTGTACAGACAACAAGCTCAGCCTCGGCAGGATACGTGTTTGTGATCTTCAAAAGCTGCCGACCATCAACTTCAATTCCTGCATCGAAAATACCGTCAAATGCTATGTCTATGCCCTTTTTGTGGAAAGCCGCATCAGTGATAGTAATCCGGTCGTTGGGTAGAACCCACCGTTCATTTGCCCTTCGATAAGCAGTGGAAATGGTGTTTTTCGTTTCTTATTTATTCTTCCGGCTGAGAATATCGACACTGCCTAAATGTTTGTGCTTTTTTCTTTCCATTTGCAAAAAACCTTTCCTGTGTAAGTGTTGGAAATACTAGTTTTTCGCGTTTGGGGATAAAGTGTGCCCCAAGGGAACTTTTTAATTTAATAATAACATCAATGGAATTAAACTAAGAGGCGCATGCGAAAATCATTTTCTTGCAACAGCCCCTAAAACGTTATAGTATCTTTATTATAATGAAAAAATTGTTTTTAACATTTTTGGTTTCGCTTTTAGTACTGCCTGCGCTCATACCGTGGGTGCCGGATAGTGTGTTGCAATCTTTTCATGTTCAGCAGGAATTGCACCACGGAATTAGTTCCGATCAGGGAGATGCTGGCGCTCACAATCATGACGGCCATGTGCAGCAAAGCGTTCATCATTCCATCCATTTTGATGTCGTAACCTATTTTAGTGATTATCTGCACGTTGATCTACAAAGCCCGAATCAGCATGTTTTAGCGGCTCCGTCGCAGGATGCGCAGGACATTGATTTTACTCTGGCTGTTGATGCTCTGCCGCAACGCCGTTATGAACTGGCGTCCATGCAAAGCCGTGCTCCTCCTGACTGGCGAAGCCATAGACCTGAAAACACCCCTCCTCATTTTTTAACACAGCGTTTGAGAATTTAACGCCTCCGCTTGTGTTTGTGCATGCCTGAAAATTATTCGGGCATGTGCATTTTTGTGATCTTCACACAAAACACCCCAATTGAACCCCAACGTAAAATATAAAAAAGAGAGAGCCATGCCACATTTCAAACGATTAAAAGCTATTTCCGGCAAGTTAGCCGTTATTTCAGGCGTTTTATTATTTCCCCTTACGGTAGCCGCCGAGGAAGTCTGGACTCTGGAGAGCAGCGTTCAGCAAGTTGTAAAAATATCGCCGCGCATTCTTGCGGCAGATGCGGAAATTGATGCCAGAAAAGGCGCTTTATCGCAAGCCGGAGCATGGCCGAACCCGACGATAGAAATTGGCGGCAGTGAAGCACTGGGGCTGGAAGACGGCAAGGGCGGCAGTGATTTAACAAGCTTTTCTGTAAGCCAGCCGATACCTCTTGGCCGTCTGATATATCAGCGCAAACAGGCAACGGCAGAATTGCAAGTAGCAAACCACAAGCGCTTTTACCAACAATTATTGCAAGAAAATTTAGCATCCCGCCGTTTCCATGATCTGCAATTGACAGAGGCTGGTTTAAATCTGGCCAAAGAACAGCTGTCTTTTGCCAATCGTTATCAGAAAGGTAAAAAAGATAGTGACCGTCTGGTGCGTTATTTAAGTAAACTGGATAAAAAACGCCTTAATATAATACGAGAAATCGCCAAACAAAATGTTGCTAGTGCGGAAGGGGCATATAGTGAAGCCTTATCTAATTTCAGGGTAGCTCTTAATTTACCGCAAGATAGCTCATCTAAAATAGCTCCGCTTGAAGCTGTACAGATACCCAAAGCATTGCTTGAGTTGCTGGATTTACAAAATGAAAGCCATGCGGCTATTGCTGCGGCAAAGCATAATAAGAATGCTGCGGAGGCTTCCGTCTCTCTTGCGCGTAACAAGCGTTTTCCCGACCCCAGCCTGACATTATATCGTGAGAAAGATTTTCTGAATGGCCAAAGGCAGAATTTTACTGGCGTTATGGTTAATTTCACGGTTCCGATCTGGGATTTTAACAATGGCAATATTTCCAGGGCTAAAGCTGATGCAAACAGAGCCGGACATGAGTTAGAAGCATTGGAGCGTGATTTGCAGGCAACGCTGCGGCAAACACATTTGCATCTTGGGCATGTCATTGAACAGGCAGAGCATTACCGGAGCAGAATATTAGGGCCAGCCAAGGATATATTTACATTAACGCAAAAAAGTTTTGCGACCGGAGAGGTTAAAATTCTCTCACTTGTGGATGCTAATGATACCTACTTTGAAGCGCGTAAACGCTATCTGGAATTATTATATGAATCATGGGTGGAAGCGGCTGATTTAAGGCTGGCTGCCGGTTTATCATTAAAAACTGATGCCAAAACTATCATCGGAGAATAATTATGATCGCAGCATTAATACGTTTTTCTCTTATTCAGCGCCTGATGGTTATGCTCATGGCCGTGGCGTTGATTGTTGGTGGTTTATGGGCTTATAAAACGCTGCCTATTGATGCGTTTCCTGACATTGCCCCGCCGCAGGTACAAATCATTGTAACGGCGCCCGGCATGTCACCTGTTGAAGTAGAGCAGCGCATCACTTTTCCTCTGGAAATAGAAATGCAAGGGCTGCCTAATCAAAAAATCCTACGCTCCTTAACCAAATACGCCTTAAGTATTATCACGATTGATTTTGAAGACGGCACAGATATTTACTGGGCGCGGCAGCAGGTGGCTGAACGTCTTAATCAGGTTTGGAGCGCCCTGCCGGATGGTGTTTATGGCGGACTTGGCCCTATTACGACCCCTTTGGGCGAAATATATATGTACCGCGTTGTCGGTGAAAACTATAGCAATCAGGAATTGCGCACCATTCAGGATTGGGTTATCCGTCCACGCTTGCGCACGGTTGAGGGCGTTGCAGAGGTCAACTCCCTTGGCGGTAAAGTCCATGCTTTTGAAGTTGTTCCTGACCCGGAATTATTAGTACAGCACGGCCTTGGGCTTGATGATCTTGAGGATGCTCTGGCCAATAACAACCGCAATGCCGGAGGAGATCGCATTAACCGTGAACGTAATATGTTACTGGTGCGTACCGTTGGAAATTTGCGTAATATTGACGACATAAACAATGTAACCGTGGCAATCAGAAACTCTGTGCCTGTTCATATAAAGGATGTTGCAGATGTTCGTATAAGCTCTTTAACCCGCTATGGCGGCGTAACATGGAGCGCAAAGGGAGAGGTTGTCACCGGCCTTATTCTACTTCGTAAAGGAGCCAATAGCCGCGCCACCGTTGAAGCGAGCAAAAAAGAGATTGAGGCGCTAAAGGATATTTTGCCTAAAGGCGTCAGCATAGTGCCGTTTTACGACCGTAGCGAACTTATCGAAGAAGCCGTGTCTACCGTTGAAAAATCTTTGATACAAGCCGTTATATTGGTCTTGATTGTCCTTCTTGTTATGCTCGGCAACCTTCGCAGCGCATTAACAGTGGCCATAATATTACCGTTAACCGTGTTATTCACCTTCATTTTAATGCGAATTTTTGGTGTATCAGCAAATCTTATGTCGCTGGGTGGGCTTGCTATTTCTATCGGTATTTTGGTAGATGCAACCGTTGTGGTAGTGGAGAATATTCACTCACGGTTGCAGAAAAATACGAAGGGCGTTAGCAAGGTGCATATTATATATCGGGCTGTTTTAGAAGTAGCAACGCCAATCATATCAGGGGTTTTGATAATTATCGTTGTATTCCTTCCTCTGTTTAGTCTAACCGGACTTGAGGGAAAGTTGTTCACGCCTCTGGCAATAACAATTTCATTTGCCATGATTAGCTCGCTGATATTGTCTTTGACAGTTATTCCCGTCATAGCAACATTTTTAATGTCAAAGAAAACAGGTGGCTCTGGCGATCATGAAGCAAATGAAGGGCGCGTTTTGAGAGTTCTGAAAGCGCTTTACATTCCTGTGATGCGCTGGGCACTGCGTAAAAGAAAAACTGCTGTCACGATTGCACTGGCGGCATTGATATTTGCGGGGTCGCTTTTCCCGCTTATAGGGCGCGAGTTTATGCCGGTAATGGATGAAGGCTCAACTGTGATTATCATCGAAAAAACACCAAGTATTTCTTTGGAAGAATCTTTGGAAATAGATGCCGTTTATCAAAGCGCCATGATGGAAATGCCGGAGATCACAGATATAGCATCCCGCACCGGCGCAGATGAATTGCGCCTTGATCCTATGGGGTTATATCAAACCGATAACTTTTTAATCACAAAGCCGCGTTCCGAGTGGACAATCACTCTGGAAGAATTTCAAAATAATGTACGTAAGAAGCTAGAACAATTCTCCGGCATAGATATCGCCTTTACCCAGCCGATTGATATGCGCGTATCGGAAATGCTCACAGGCGTTCGTGCGACCATGGCGATTAAGCTTTACGGTGATGATCTTAAAATCATGGAGCAAAAAAGTCAGGAAATTGCAGAGCTGGTCAATAATATTGAAGGCGCGATAGATGTCGTGGACAATCCCGTTTTCGGACAGCTTTATTTGCAGATTGATATTAATCAGGAGAAAATTTCCCGTTACGGCATAAATGTTGAAGATATTAACCGGCTTGTGGAAATGGCCGTTGGCGGAGGCGTGGTCACTGAAGTTATTGAGAATAACCGCCCTGTGCCGGTGTTGTTGCGATACCCAAAAAACCAACGCAATTCTTTTGAAAACATAGCCTCATTATTGGTGGAAACCCCTGGCGGTGCCAAAATCCCTCTGGGAGAACTGGCAACCATTCATGAGGTGGACGGGCCGGTACAAATCACCCGTGAATCCGCAAAACGTCAGGTTGTCATACAGGCCAATGTCAAGGATCGTGATGTTGTTGGTTTTGTTAATGAGGTGCAGCGCGCTATCAGCGATAAAATATCTCTACCGCCCGGTTACTACGTTACTTTCGGAGGGCAATTTGAAAATCAGCAACGTGCCTCGGCGCGGCTGGCCATTGTTTTGCCTGTTGCTGTTGTGTTGATTTTTATCGTGCTGTTTATGACCTTTCATTCCCTGCGTCAGGCAAGTTTAATCATTCTCAATATTCCGTTTGCGATGATTGGCGGCGTTGTCGCTCTTTACATGTCCGGCCTATATCTCTCCGTACCGGCCTCTGTCGGGTTTATCACTCTGTTTGGTGTGGCCATATTAAATGGTGTGGTGATGGTGACGTATTTCAATCAGTTGCGCGCTGCTGGACATTCTATACTGCAAGCCGTGGAAGAAGGTGCGGTGCGACGACTGCGCCCTGTATTGATGACGGCGATGATTACCATATTTGGTTTGATGCCGCTTCTAACTGCCACTGGGCCAGGTTCTGAATTACAGCGTCCACTTGCCATTGTGGTTATTGGCGGTGCGATTACATCTACAATTTTAACACTTATCCTGCTTCCGACCCTGTATGCATGGGCTGAGGGCTTAAAGATAAAAAAGAAAAAACCTAAAAAGGAAATAAAATGAAACATCTGATTTTAACAATACCAGCCAGCTTGAAACGTGATGCTGCGGATATTTTGCACAGTGTAGATTATATAGAAGGCTTCACACTAATAGATGTTGAAGGGCATGGCACGCAGTCTGAAAATGACCCGTTTTTATCTCCCAGAGATAAGGTCGTTGGTTATACCCCGCGTGCGCGGGTAGAGCTGTTGCTTGAAGACAAACAAGTTACACCGCTTCTTGAAGCATTACGAGAGAGCAAACTCGGCGCAAACAAACACATTGTTTATTGGGTAACAGATATACAAGAATCTGGAAGATTGAATATACCAGACATAAAAAACGATCAATCAAATGAGGGCGTAAAATGACTAATTTTTTTAAATCTATGACAGGCTGGGAGCGCCTGTTTGCCTTTATGGGGCTGGGCATGATGCTCACCGCGTTGTTTGGAATTATTCCCGATGCACTCGCGCATGGCGTTACCCAGGGCGATAAGGGCTATATTCAGGAAACAACAGGCGTTCATGCCATTCCGTTTGTCTATCTTGGTGCAAAACACATGATGACGGGATATGACCATTTACTGTTTTTGCTCGGCGTGATCTTTTTCCTCTACCGCATGAAAGATGTCACGATTTACGTCACCCTGTTTGCCGTGGGTCATGTGGTGACGTTGCTGTCCGGCGTATTGATGGAGATCAGTATTAATGCCTATATCATTGATGCCATTATCGGGTTTTCAATCGTGTATAAAGCGCTCGATAATATGGGCGCATATCAACGCTGGTTTGGTTTTCAGCCCAATACAAAGATTGCCACGTTTATATTTGGGCTGTTCCATGGTTTTGGTTTGGCCACAAAGATTCTGGATTATGAACTTTCGCCTGACGGGCTGCTGGCCAATCTGATTTTCTTTAATATCGGCGTGGAATTAGGACAGATTTTAGCACTCGCGGTGATCCTGATTGCCATTACATATTGGCGTAAATCCGGCAATTTTTTGCACCATGCTTACAAGGCAAACGCCTTTATCATGATGTTGGGGTTCTTGCTTATGGGATACCAGCTCACAGGCTATTTTGCCTCTTAAACTTAAACTGATAAAATTTTAAAAAGGAAAATATAATGTACAACACAAACATACCCTCAGATAGAGAAGTGCCCTCAACGGGCAAGCTCATAAAATCAACCATTTTAGCCGCTATAGCGGCGGGCGTTTTACTGGTCACGGTTGTAATGCCTGCCGAATACGGGATTGACCCAACAGGTATAGGCAAGGCTATCGGCCTGCAAAAAATGGGCGAGATTAAAACCTCATTGGCCGAGGAAGCCGCAGCCGATGCGGTTAAGGACATGGCAGTGAAAGTGGAGGTGGAGCCTGTCAAAGAAGAAACCACTGTCATCACATCTGAGCCTATATTGCCGGAAACCGCTATCCTTAACCATGAAAAGCAATTCACCCTTGCTCCCGACGAGGGCACAGAGATCAAAGTTGATATGAGCAAAGGCGCGGTAGTGAAATACACATGGTGGACAGATGGCGGCAAAGCCAATTTTGATGTGCATGGTGATTCAAAGGCGCTAAAGATAAGCTATCATAAATACTATAAAGGCTCTGACCAAAAACGCGAGGGCGCTTTAGAGGCTGCCTTTGACGGTTCTCATGGCTGGTTCTGGAGAAACCGAACATCAGATAATATCACCATCACTCTGCAAACCAACGGTGAATACACCGCTATTAAACGTGTAGAATAGGAGGAAAACACATGGCTCCATGGGCACGTTCGTGCCATGAGCCGCCAAAACTTCTGAGCAGGGGCGCCGTTTGTTTTTCATAATTTCGAAGTGATAATATAGATTACGGAAATTAATGTAAATTTTTACTATATTTTCTCTGCCACAAACATCATAATCATCTCAGAGATTAATCCGCGTTTCAACTTCATCCAACCAAATTAAAGTGATGCCATGAATCAAAAACTACAATACGTCATTCCCTTTGAATCTTACAAATCCTTGTTAGAAATCCAAGGCCTTGCAGATGGTATAAACAAGAATGCCGAAGAGATTTATGAATATGATACCGAAGCTTTAGCAAAAGAGCTTCTATCAGTAATTAGAGAAATAAGACAAAAAACATTTGATGTTTTCGAAAGCGCCAAACCCGTGGAAAACAATACTCACGACCAATAGTATTTCAGATTAGAACTCTATTGATAAAAATATTGTCCTAAATACTCCCCATTAACCCACATTTTCACGTAATGAGGCTTTGGACGGATCAGGGCTTGATAATTCTCGCACCTGTCATTCTCTTGGTATTGTTGTGGCGCGCATTGTGTACGGTAGCACAAACCTTGCGTAGCCCTATATCCTTGCTGTTTTTCTCTTAAGACGAAACCCTCATCACACGGCTCAAAACGCTCGTAACCGAGTCGATAATGCCCATCAACTTTTTCTCCATTTGGCCCTGTTGTGCATGACGATAATTTAGGAAGAGGATCTCGACCTTTCTTTAACCAGAGGTCAATCGCGCGTTTTTGTTATTTGGAGCCGTTTGATTAGGAATGACGGTGTTAGCATTAACATTGGCTCATACGGCACGGATGATTTAGGACGAAGCGGGTTAGCTGGCGTTGTTGATACACACTTCTTCGAGCGTTTTGGCTCTTCTGTCCTCTTATCTCTAATTGATACCGGCCTTCAAATTGGTGTTAATGCTGTTGATGACGCGGATCAAGCGACCGTTGCCCTTGAAACTGGTTCAGATTTCTCACGTTCCGCAGAAATTGCACTGGAAAATTCTGTCGGCATACCGCCAACTGTTCATGTTCATCAAGGCTCACGAATAAAGGTTTTTGTTGGTAAAAACGTCTTTCACCGCATATAATTGTATGCTTACCGCGTTTGCTTTTCGGGCTTTGAACAATCAGATTTTGCAACAATCCGTCTGTTTTTATGGATTGGGCTATTACGCGCGGTTTTACGGTATGACCCAGCCCACTCCCAGACCTCACCATTCATTTTTTTATGCAGATCGTTTAAGAATTTTATATCAAGCGGGTTGCGCTTTTTAGTAAATGCCCATAATTCACCTTTAACGATATTTTGCTGTTCAGCCTGATTAAGCTCACCGCGCGTAGAGATATAAGACGGAATTAACCCCTCTTTTTCTTCTTCGGTTAAATCTGTTCCACCTTCTGATTCCTCAAATATATCGTCTAAATCATCATTCATTTTTTATGATCCCAAATAATTTTATGTTGGTCGCGCAAAATCTGCGCGGCTAAATTTTCAATTTCATCCTCCAACGCCCCCTGCCCTAAATTTTGAGCTTCAAGGCGCATAGTATGGTCAACTTTACCTATAATTTCAGCAGCAATGCGGCGCGCGCGCGTTTGTAAAATATCTTCGAAAGAGCTTTTGGGAACAAAAGAATAAACAAAAGCGCAATCAAGAGCTTCCGCAGCGCGGCGCAAACTGGCCAATGTTACGGTTTCATCAATTTCTGCTTTTTCCAAAACAGTGATTCTGGGCGGAGAAACATTCAGGCGCGCGGCCAGTTGCTTTGAAGACATCCCCAATGCTTCCTTCACGGCCTTGATCCACCCCTTATGCGGCCTTTGCATTTTTTGCAATGGTGGCAGGGATGAAATCTTGTTGTCTAATGCTTTTCGTGCTGTATCTTTATTCATTTAATTAACCTATAGATTAAATATCTTAGAAAAATATTAACTCATATATTAAATATTATCAAGAATAATTAATTTAAAGGTTAATTATTTACCTTATAGGGAAAATAGGAATGGCTGAGACTTGTGCCGTAATTCATACCTATTAAAATAATTGATCTATAGTTTTCATCGGCAAAAACATACGTCCACGATCCAGCAACAGAATAAAACCATATTGCTCGTAAAAGGAAATTGCATCTTTATCTAACGGATCTACAACAACTGCGATTGAGCCAATTTCTGTTTTTGATATTTCCGAGCTGCGCTTCAAAGCATGAATGAGTAATTTCTCACCCAGATTTTTGCCTTGATGGTTCTTGTCGACCGCTAAGCGGCCTAAAAGAGTAACTGGTAAGCTTTGATAAGATGGCGGCATTTTTTTGGAGAGTTCTTCAGGAACAATGTCTTTATCAACGCCGTCATTCGTCAAAGTATAATAGCCTATAACCTCTTTGTCATTATCATTGGCGGTCATAACAAAAACAACCGAAAGACGGCGTTTCATATCCTGTTTTGCTTGCTTGGTAATGTAATTATCAAGCATGTCTTTACCGCAGGAAAAGGCCGATCTATCGTGACCGGCCTCTAAAGGTTTAATTGAATAAGTCATTAGGCGTGAATATCTTCCTTATGTTCCTGGGCAGCCCGTCGAAGTTTCGCATTAGGCTCCGGAGGATTCATCAAAGCAGAAAAGAAAACTTCACGATCACGCTCTGTTTCCAAAAGCATTTTATGACGCTCGATGATTTCATCCGCTTTTTCTTGTGCGGAGGAAAAAACAAACTCGGTTAAGGTGCGAAAGCCCCCTATTTCAGCAGCTTGCTCGAAATATTCTTTTTGTTCTGATGGTAGTTGTCCATCAAATCGGGCTTTTATTGCTTGTTCTTGCATAGCTTTTACCTCCTTGTAATTCACTCTACTATTATATAATACGGGGAAAATCCGTAAAAGTCAACTATTTTTACGGACAATATCCGTAATTAATCCTAAAATTAACTTAAAGGTTAATTTTTGACTTTATCAATGCGATAGAAGCAGTGCTAACACCATATTGCGCGGCCAACTCTTCCCATTTTGATAGAGCGCCCTGCGTTTGATTAATGATCTCTTCAATACGCTCATTACCAAGTTTGGCCTCTTGGCCAAGTTTGCGTAAATGATCCTGTCCAGAATTACGCCCCTCGCCCATTACAAGCGTGCTTTGTTCGCCGCGCGGCCCAGAAGAAAACGTCAGATCATAAGCGGGTGAGAGTTGCCAACCGCCCTTCTCATCCATTAAAAAACTGAAGTTTTTAGAATGATCGTCGCGGTTATGCGCCAGAACATTAAAAACGGCCAGTTGATACATTTTTTCAACTTCGCGCATATCCCGCGTTAAGGAGCTGGTTAAAGCCATCAGATCCTCATAGTCCAAAGACGGGGTTCTATAATCTGAATGCAGCAACCCGCAAGCCGTGTGCATATGCACTCTTTTCCGGCCAATACGATCAAAGCGTTTTATTGCAAAAAATCCTGCGCCATGCTGCGCATCAAAAAGATGAACTTGCGGCATAAAGATCCCGGCCTCCATAGCCATCAGCGCGTAAACATATTCAATCGCGCCAGCATCCAGCCCGTCCTGAGAATTAGGGAATTTCACCATCCACGGCTGATAACCTTTGGCAAGATCAGATACGCCATGCATAATATTTTCAAAACCCTCATCAACCCCAATCAAAGCTTTAGGGCGCGCGCCGCCTGATGAGCCGTTTAACGCAATAAGTTCAGCGAGAACGTCAGTCGCCTCCCCTTCCAAAACGTCCCTAGCTTGGCGCGCCGGCACATCGAGGCTAATCGGCTCATTGCTGTTATCACCACTATGATCCGGTTCATAGACAAGCGCGCCTAAAGCACTCATCCCAACATGCGCCAATCTATCGAGCGGCGTAATATCCGAGGGTAAAATACCCTTAGACCGCGCCAAACGATCAAACAATAACCGCCCCCATCCATCAGGAAGACTGTCATTAAAAACCCCAGGCAACCCTTCAAACAAATGAGTATCAAAACTGGTTACGCCTGATTGAAGCGGCAAGCGTAGCGGCGATATTGCAATGCCGGTCGCAATAAACGAGGCATCATATTCAAAGTAAATTTTACGATCCCGCATAGCCAGGCGGCCAACAGGGATAATTTTTTCACCGGAATTAAAGCCGACTTTGATCTCTTTGACGTTTGTAATATCTTTCATTTTCGGCTTCCTCTTTGTCTTGTGGGCTTATTATCATCTTCAAGAACCTCATCAATCGAGGTAAAGCTTTGCTGCGAAAGCTCCAAAGCATCGAGCATAGCTTCAAGACCGCCCAGCACCATTTGGAGTTTCAGGAAAGATTCCAAAGAAATCGCGCCTTTTTGCTCAAATTTTCGCAAAGTGGGTAATGGAACGCCGGAACGCTCCGCAAGCCCTTCTTGCGTCAAATTCATGCCCAAGCGCCTTTGACGGACATTCTCAGCCAATTTTCTTTGTGCTTTAGATGATGTTACAAGTGATACCATTATATTATTAAACCTACTTTCCTGTTTACTACTGATATTATAGTATTATTTATCTAAAAAATACAATTTGTTATTTTCGTCAAAAACCGTGTGATCTCGCATGAAATTATCCTTTGTATCTATTGCTGCTCTCGGCTTGCTCGTTGTCATTATCGCGGCGTAGCTTGCCCATGACAGACTTGTGAAGCTTCAATTCGCCTGATTTTGCGCGATTTACCATCGCATTGAAGTAAGCACCGGGCTTCATCACGCGGTTTTCTTCGCGAAAATTCGCCTGATCTGTCAAAATCACACACACGGCGGCTCCTATACGGCTCAAGGTCATGCACGCATGTCCCCATGAGCTTTGGGAAATCCCGAGTTTTCTGTTTAAACGATAGGCCGCTTCAACAAAATCATTGGCGTTCATAGGCCGCGGCTCCATTGGAAGTTCAGCCTTTAAGCGCTCACTTGAAATATTGAGGAGTTGTTTAAGAGTTACATGCTGAAGACCTGTTGAAAGAATGGTAGAATGTTCTTCTGATGATTCCTCTTTTTGCTCTAATCTCCTGCTCCCCCCTCCTTTTGAACCGATGTTTAATTGACGCTGTGGATTCTCGGCTACTTCCTCCTGAAGGAAACTGGACGAAGGCCTACTAGTACTTAATTTATTAAGTTGTTTTTTATTTGTATATTTGTAGTGAACGTCATTTGAATCGCCCTTGGGTGAATCTTTCTCCGTAATTATATCGTTACTCAAGCATTTTAAGCCTTCCTGATCGTGCTGCGATGCTTTTGTATTCAATGTCTCATGAAGATCTTTATGCTTACCAAGAAGCTCTCTCAAGGCAATTAAATCCATATAGGTGCGAATAGAAATTGCAATCTGGTCATAGCGGTTAGAAAAACCGACTAAATCAGCCTCATCTAGTGTGAATTCCTCACCGGACTCCCCTGCCCCGCTTTCTGCTTCTAATAAAATTGCGCGAATTTGGCGGCGATACCATGAAATCTGGCGTTTTGTTTCCATCCATGCCTTATCATAGAGCTGTTTTTCATGCAGTTTATCTTGCAGCTCGGCCTTCAGGTAAGCCAGAGGCGTTAATTCTGCGCCGTAAGCAAACATGATCTGGCCAGTCTCAGAGCATCTTTGGCCGAAACGTCTGTGATTACCGCTGTCATGCCATGTTAATGCGCCAACCTCAAAGAGCTGCTTTTCAAGAATTTGAATTTGGCGTTCTGATACACCCATATCCAACGCGGTTCTGGCAAGTGATTGGTAAACGATCGGGCGACTCCCCTCCTCCCAGTCAATATCGCGTGTAAAACTCATATAGTAATCAAGCAGCGCAATCATGCGCGGAGAAAATCCGGCCTTTTTCCCTGCCCTTTTCACCAACAGAAGAAGATCATAACGATTGACGTTTTCTTCCAAGCCTTCGAAATCTTCGCATTGTTCAAGTGAATGCCTTAATTTGGGAGAAGCTATGCGCCCTCCTCCAGGTGTCGTCATTTCTGGTAAAATATGTGTTTGCATGTTTTTTCATCGCGAAGTCTGTAAATCACTGTGGATAAGGCCGCAGAAAAGGGTTTGCGGAAGTCACTTAAGACTTGCAACCGATTCGGGAACGCGATACCATGATTTTAAGAATTTGATAGAAGGTATCGCCTTCAAAGTTTAAAAACCGCCGCGCCAACGGCGGTTTTTCCTTATCTGGAAGAAATTATAAGACTGTTGGTGCGCTCCTTCATAAAAGTTGGTTGGTAGGATGGTTTGACTCCCCAAGGAAGGGAATCGGAATAGA
>JALSJK010000094.1 GCA_026989395.1 Methylomonas sp. | reverse complement strand
AAGCAAATGAAGCAGCCATCAAAATTGCTCGCCGTTATGGTCATAGCCAAGGCATAACCGAACCCACTATTATCGTCATGGACAAAAGTTTTCATGGCAGAACGATGGCCACACTTAGCGCAACAGGTAATTCTAAGATAAAAAATGGCTTTGAACCCCTGTTACAAGGCTTCGTGCATGTACCTTTCAATGACATAACTGAGATCGAAAGCGCTATCCAAAAAAATCAAAATATTGTTGCCATTTTAGTTGAGCCTATTCAAGGCGAAGGTGGCGTCAATATTCCTGCTGATGATTATTTAAACAAAATCAGAGCTATTTGCGATCAACATCAATTATTAATGATGCTAGATGAAGTGCAAACTGGGATCGGACGCACTGGAAAATTTTTCGCTTTCCAACATAACAACATTATTCCGGATGTTTGTACGTTAGCCAAAGCATTAGGTAACGGCGTTCCAATTGGAGCTTGTCTTGCTTCAGGCGAAGCAGCGAAAACTTTGACTGCAGGAACCCACGGATCTACTTTTGGCGGTAACTTACTGGCCTGCTCTGCCGCAATTGCAGTACTGAATGAGCTGGAAAATCAAAATCTTGTTGATCAAGCAATCAATAAAGGAGCCTTAATTTGCAATCAGCTTGCTGAAAAATTACAGCAAAATACCCAGGTCAAAAATATTCGTCATAAAGGCATGATGATAGCCATTGAGCTTTCTGCTCCTTGCACCGAACTTGCACAACAAGCGCTATTACAAAATCTGTTGATTAATGTTACCAGAGAAAACGTTATTAGATTATTGCCACCGTTGGTAATAACTCAAGAGCAGATAGAGTTTCTGGTTAACACCCTTGTAGAACTTGTTACAGAATATACCAAGCAATAATGAAGCAATCAATTCGACATTTTCTTAGCCTACTTGATCTGTCTCCACAGGAATTCAAATTACTGATAAAAAGAGCCATTTCATTAAAAAATAATCGTGATCCTAATTACCAACCCCTGAAAGGCAAAGTGCTGGCCATGATTTTCGAAAAATCTTCAACCCGCACACGCATTTCTTTTGAGACAGGAATGGCCTATTTTGGAGGCAACGCCTTGTTTTTATCCCCCAGGGATACCCAGCTGGGTAGAGGCGAACCTCTGGAGGACAGCGCCCGCGTTATATCCAGCATGGTAGATTGCATCATGCTGAGAACCCACCAACATAACACCGTCACTACTTTCGCAAATTTCTCCAGTGTCCCAGTCATTAACGGCTTAACCGAACTATTACACCCCTGCCAACTGCTAGCCGATATGCAGACTTATTTTGAATTACGTGGAGACATTACAAATAAAACTGTTGCCTGGGTTGGTGATGGTAACAACATGTGCCATTCCTACATCAACGCAGCCAAACTTTTGAAGTTTAATCTAAATATTTGTTGTCCTAAAGAGTTTCAACCAAATTCTGAAATTGTTCAGTCAGCCGCACAACTGATTACTTTTTTTGACAATCCAACTACAGCCGCCAAAAACGCTGATTTGGTGGTTACCGATGTATGGGCCAGCATGGGCCAGGAAGATGAACAAAAGCAACGAGAAATCGCTTTCGCCGATTTTCAAGTAACGGCAGAAGTTATGAATCAAGCAAAACCTGATGCCTTATTTATGCATTGCCTGCCTGCCCATCGCGGTGAAGAAGTGAGTGCTGAAGTGATTGATGGACCACAAAGCGTGGTTTTCCAAGAAGCAGAAAACCGCCTCCATGCACAAAAAGCTTTACTGGAGCTACTCTTAAAATAAAAAACCAGCTACACTTTGAGTGTTAGATAGCGTATTCTTTAATTCCATCGAATACCGGCATTGCTCCAGGATATGTTTGTGAAAAAAATCTATTCCCTATTATTCCTTTTCCTTGCAATTGGCGCTGTTCACGCTGAAACAGTCTATGTTACAGATGACGTGAAGCTGACATTAAGAAGCGGGCCCAGCATGAAAAACAAAATTGTCAAAATGTTACCCAGCGGTACCCCTTTATCCGTCATAAAAAGAACTAGCAATGGCTACGTAAAAGTTAAAACCCCTTCAGGCGCAACCGGCTACATTCTTAGCCGACATACCCAAAAGCAACCCATCCATAAATTGCAGTTAAAAAAAGTCAGCGAAGAACTGGAACAGCTAAGAACAGAACATCTGAAATTAAAAACTGAACTCGAGACCCTGAAAAGCAAACATACTCAAATTGCAAACAGTGAAACAGAATTAACCCAACAAAAAGATAAGCTAAGTCTGGAACTGGCTGAAATTCAACAAACTGCCGCCAATGCCATTCTACTAAAAAAACAGCGTGACCAGCTTCAAGAAAGGGTGGTCAATGCAGAACGGGAATTACAACAACTCAAGCGCGAGAAACAAACATTGGAAGACAGCTCCACTCAAAGCTGGTTTATTTATGGCGGGTTACTCGCATTTGCCGGTATCTTATTTGGGTTACTCATCCCTCGAATAAGCTGGAAGAAAAAACCAAGCAACTGGGATTCTTTTTGATCAATTATATACTATTCGCGATTAAGAATGCACATTAACTAGCTGGCGCATTACATTGATTGCGAATATAATAGCGACATGAATGATTACCACCTATCAGACGACGAGATTAAACACCTTGAAG
>JALSJK010000093.1 GCA_026989395.1 Methylomonas sp. | reverse complement strand
ATGGTGATCTTTTCGCCCAGAAAATTAAGGTCTATTATACTATTTCTGGGTGTTTTGTTCCTTGCTTTTTTATAGATAATTCTTTATTAATCATTTGGATAGGTTGTTTTTCAGGGGTGACTAATTATACACTTAATGATTCCAGGGGAAATTACTGGCAACTCAGTCAAACAGAGCTAGGGCCTACCATAGCGACAGGCTGAAAAAAAACTTTCTTGTCTGGCGCAATGAAAACATTGTTAAAGTTACGCCCCACATTTTTAATAATTTAAAGAGCCAAAAAATCATCATCTTCATAACTTGAAAAATCATCATTCCAAACCCCCGCCTCACAAGCAAGCTGCCGAAAATTATCTGAACGGTTTGTCATTTCTGAAGCGACTCGAATCAGTTCTATTTCTATTGGGGACAAGGTTTTAATCATGGTTTTAACCAAATCTCGGTTCACACCATGAACCCCGTAATCCCCTAAAGCCAGCGCCCTGGAAAATCCGTAGAATTGCTGCATTCGGGTTTCACATAACTGACTGTACCGCAGCCGATTTTTTTTATGTTTCAAAGATGCTTTTATCGCCATACAAGATACGGCGGCATTATAAAATGCATTTTGTATGCCATGAGAAAAAATTGGATCTGCAAAAGCCGCCGCATCACCAATACAATAATAATTTTCACCACAAATATTTTCGCAATAATAGGAATAATTTGGTCGAAATTGTAATGAGCCTTCAATAAACTTGGCGCTGCTTAGCAGCCTGGCAATAGACGGAATTTCCTCACAAGCATGCTTGAAATATCTTTCTCGCTGTTCTGGCTCGACTGACCTGAATTGCTCTGCGGGAATTATCAGCCCTACACTGGTTTTCCCCCGCAAAATAATATGCCATAACCATCCGGAACGATAGGATGTGACAAAAGTTACGGGTTTTATGAGTGTAATTTCATGGGCAGCATGACTTTTCCTGTCAACGCCCACATAACGTGAATTTTTAAAATAGCCCCACAGCGATAAAAAATTAAGCTTGGGATTAATTAATCGCCTGGTTTTAAAGGAATTTGCCAAAAAAGTGTTATGCCCACTAGCATCAATCAAATATTGGCAGTGAATGGAGCTTTGATAATTTTCATCATTACGCTTATCGAAATAGTAAACAACAGGAAAATCTGGATCACTAAAATCAACCTTTTTGACGACAACCTGACAAAAAACCTGTGCACCACAATCCTGGGCATGTGTAAGTAATAAATCATCAAAAATATCACGTTCGACATGCAAACCTGGACGTTGATACCCATATTTAGCAAATGAGATCTGCCTTACCCTGTCGTTCCACAAGGTAATTCCTCCGGCTTTTGCAATAAAACCTTGTTGCTGAATTTTTTCCGATACGCCCAAGGCATCAGCAAACTTCCAGAAATGTGGTATCAAACTTTCGCCGACCTGATTTCGTGGAAAAACAGCGCGTTCCAGCAATACCACATGTACCCCACTTTGGGCTAATTCAATGGCTGCGCAGCTACCAGCAGGCCCACCACCAATAATCAGGACATCACACTGAGTGGAAATTTTATTATCAGCTAGTTTAACCATCCTGCTGTGAGTGAAATACTAAGTTTAAGTAGGTGACCATAAATTTTTTAACAATATTGTGCAGAATATTTTGTGATATTCGAGGCGCAACGTAGGCCGCATAGTTATGCTATGTAATCGTAGTTGCAACCAAGAAGATTGCAAAATAACCCGGCAAAAAGTTAAAAAATTTATGGGCACCGACTTACAATCTCAAAAATCACTCAACACTGCATTTCTAGTAGGTGTTTTTAACCACTCGGCAACATCTTTACCCAGTGCCTTTACGCATCGTCCCAATATAGAGCAAGTACCTTTAAATTCAGCAAACATACCACCGCCAGAAACACGCCTGGCTTTAAAGTCACCAAGAACTTTACCATCCTTTAGTAAGGTACCAACAATGGTCACGCTTTTGCCACCTGACCAGGCGCCACCGGCAAAGCCCTTAACATCGGTAATTTTTATTTTCAAAATCTGGGTGCCTGCTGGAACAGTTGATATATCGGTATTTGTCAGAATTTGAGAGTAATATTTTGCGGCAAATTGATCTATAAAAGTCGTCAGCTTTTCCGGTAATCGACATTCATCACGCACCGCTTGTCTAATCGCCAGATTTTCCGCAAACTCGATTTCATCAATAACTAAAATTTCAGTACCCGTGTGTTCAACCAATTTTGATGAATGCTGTGAAGATTGGCACGCTACAAGTAACAAGCTCAATACCGCAATGAAATAGATTTTAATTTTCACGCCTGTTTTCCTCTATAAAATTGCAGCCCGTCTGCCTTTAAGCAAACCTTGCTGAAACAAATTATCTTCACTCCATAAGTCCCCTGCCAGCAAGGCAGTTATTTCATCCTTAATTCGTTCATGCCGATCAAATTCAAAAATTAAATTTTCGACCAAACTGGATCGATAAAACCGATCAATCAACAACCACATGGTGTTAAATCCGGTTTTGTACAAGGAATCATCCTTCGCATGCAATTGTGGGTCCGATTCTTGTCCGGTCAATAACCCCTGATGTAAACGATCAGCAATCAGTTCTGCGGTTTTCACGGCGAAGAAAAAACCAGATGAAAAAACTGGATCAAGAAAACCGGCAGCATCACCACAACAAGCATATCTGGCTCCGTAACGACGCTGATTTATATAGCTAAAATCCGCTTCAGCCTGAATTGGCAAAATGACTTCAGAATTGTCTAAAAGGCTGGTTAGTAATGGAGACGCCTCAATGTATTGCTTAAATAATTGCTCTTTCGCGACATTCAATTTTGACTGCTTTTGCACAACCAAACCAACACTTAATCTTTTATCAATTAACGGAATAATCCATAACCAGCCAACATCAACCAGTAAAATCTTAACATTGCCAGTCGAAAAAACAGCCTCAACGGCAGAATTATCAGTTAACTGATAATGTTGAAACAGTGCGTATCGACCAAAATTTTCAAGTCGCTTCACCTTTCGAAATTTACGCCCCATTAATGCTGAACGACCAGTCGCATCAATAAAATAACGCCCTTCAAAATCCCCCTCAGAGGTACTAACCCGAACAGCATTCTCATTAATAACCACATCAGCGACTTTGGTATTTTGGTATGCCTCAGCGCCATGCGCTATCGCATTATTGAACATTTTTTGATCAAACGATGAACGTTCAATCTGATAGGTTTGATATTTACCCATCAGTGGCAAAAAAAGTGTCCGGCCACTGGGTTCATGGATAAAATCAGCACCCATTTTTTTTAGATTACCTTTACCCCAATCCAGCCCCAGTCTATTCATCACTGGCTCAATCAGCGGCATCATAGATTCACCAATATGAAACTTCGGGTGTTGATCTTTCTCCAAAATCAAAACTTTATAGCCATACTGACTTAACAGTGTTGCGGCAGTAGACCCGGCCGGTCCGCCACCAGCAATAATGACATCGTATCTTTGCATTAGGTAATTTTTTTGAACCAGGTTGACCATTGCGGCTGATCTCTATTTAGAGGTATCAATGCAAGTGGTGGTGAATGTTGAATAGCCTGAAGCAGTGGAATCGCAGAGGCAATGGGTGAAAGCTCAATCAGGCCATTCAAATCATTAGAAAAATCAGAATATTCAGGTGCTATTTGCGGACGAAAAATAGCCCCTTTTGCGTAACTTTTCTCTTCATTACTTAAAACCAACGCCGTTGCGAAGGCAAGTTCCCCAATGGGTGGCGCCAAATACTCAGGCCAATATTCATCATAACAAACCAAAAGACAATCGCCAGGTTGTTGTTGCAATTGTGTCCAGACTTCCAGCAAGGCCATTGCAAAAGTATCATCCACAGCAGCTATTGCCGTTGTTGCATGCTGACAGCCATGCAAAATACCCCAATAGCCAGCAGTCGTATTATGTACTGAATTATGAAACTGTGTTGGTGAAACCATCGCTTGAGGGTCTGCCAATGTTCTGCACAAGACGTCAGTTACCTGAATTTCCCCGCCAACTGAGGCAAAGACTGAAGCTAACTCAGAAGGATTAACTTCTGCTTGTAAACACGCTTCGGTAGCCACTGAAATTGCCATTTTTGTGGTCAAACTGGCTCTGCGGCGAATATTGGCTGGCATCAACTGCTTGTTAATCTCAATACCTTGCAAACCAAAGTCTTGCAGCTTGTCCCCATCAGAACAATAACAAACCGCACTCTTGATCAACAAATCATCTTTCATAATTTTTCGCCAAAATAACACTGGCATTGTTGCCGCCAAATCCAAACGAATTGCTCATCACAGCATGCAATGTTTTAGCAGTCCGGGGTTCTTTAACAACCTGACAATGGAAATCTTGATCAAGCTGTTCCAGGCCGTAGGTTCCAGGAACCATTTGATGCTCTAAGGCCAATAAACAAACTATCGCTTCAACTGCGCCGGCAGCGCCAAGCGTATGCCCGGTAATCCCTTTGCTGCCACTGCATAACACAGCATCATTAAATACTTCATAAACTGCCTTTGCTTCTACCGAATCATTGATTTGCGTGGCCGTTGCATGAAGGTTAAGATAATCTATATCTGACGGCTGTATATCTGCCAATTGCAATGCATTATTCATGGCAGCAATCGCGCCTTTTCCATCTGGATCTGGAGAACTCATATGATAAGCGTCTGAGGATTCACCGACTGATAAAACATGGGGCGAATTATCAAACTGACTTGCCGACTTTTCCAAAAGCAACAAAGCCGCAGCCTCGCCTATATTAATCCCGTTTCTGTTTTGATCCATAGGTCGGCAAAATTCGGGACTGACCAGTTCCAAACTAGCAAAACCACAAAGAGTCAATCGACATAAAGTATCTGCGCCACCCACCAAAACTGCATCACAAACATCATGATTGATTAATCGTTGCCCGGCTGCAATTGCCTTGGCCCCGGAAGAACATGCGGTGGAAATCGCAAAACAAGGGCCTTGCAATTGCAATTGTTTTTGTAAAAACCGGGGTGTAGCCTGATAAGCATGACGGAATAAAAAGTGAAAATCATCCGGCATCTGGCCTTGTTCCAAAAACACCTGATAGGCCGATTCCGTTTCATAAAGTCCAGAGGTACTAGTACCAATAACAACTCCGATTCGATCACTTCCATAACGCTCCCTGGCTGATTCAATAGCGGCAAGCAAACCATCTTCCTGATAATTCAATGCTGCCAGTGCAACTCTGGCATTGCGGCTGTCATATTCAGATAATGACTGTTGAATCTCTGGTAAATCGGCAGAAATTTCACCCACCAGAGTATCGAATGGCACATCAAGCAAAGTTAAATCTGACAAACCTGTTTTCTTGCTTAACAATGCCTGATAAAGCGCATGACTACCCAAACCGCAACAGCTAATCACAGAATACGCAGTAACCGGCACTGGCCGAACAGTTATATCCATTATTCAGAAATATCAATTACCAAAGATAATATATAAGTTTATCCTGTTTTATTCATTTGTGTGGTGAATAATAACTGGACATAGCAAAAAACCCACAATAACTCCCAAAGCAACAACTTGAGCCAGGGTTTGTAATGCTGAAGTATTGGCGATTGCCAGGCAACCGAAAGCCACACTACTGGTTAACATGGAAGCTGCCATCGCTTGATAAGTCAGAACAATATTACCACTACGATTTTCCCGATAAAAAATGCCATAATCCACACAAATCGCCACTGCTAATAAAAACCCGACAAGATGTAAAAAACTGACGGCCTGTCCTGTCAATGACCAGCCTGCCAAAATAAAAAATGCTGCTATTATCGCAGGTGACAAGGCCTGAAAAGTAACCCATAGGTTTCTATAACGCAGCAGTAACAATAAAACAATAACAGTCAAGCCGATTAATAGCGAAATCTGGGCCCGTTGCTGATATTCACTGGCCATTCGGTTCAGTAAATCACGCTGACTGAAGTACTGCACACCCGGCATATCCAAAAAGGCATGTTGCAAAGCCTCTGGCTGATGTTTGGCTAACCAAATCATTATCAACACTCGATGTTCCGAAACAACAACCTGATTTTCTATGAATCGTTTAACTGGCGAATCAAAAATCTCAGCTAAAGATATAAAATCAGTTTCAGGATAATCAAGTTGCCCCAATTTCTTAACCGACAAACCATACTCGGCCAACGCTGTTTTCCAGTTTGTTCTGATCTTATCATCCAGCCGACTCTGTAATGTCTGAAAATTTATTTTTTGCTGCTTTGCTGATAACAGCCAGGGATATAAACCATAAAATTCATTGAGTTCTCCTTTTACTTTCAAGGCATCAAGCTTCTGGTAAGCTCGTTCAGCTTTCTGCAATGCGCTTTCTATATCAATACCACTTACCAGCACAAATCGTCCTGGCTCGATACTGCTCAGCATTCTTGAACGAATCATTCGATCATTTTCCTTTAACTGATCCAGTTCTGGCGTAAGTTGCTGCATATCTTCAATCCATCGCAATTTTGAGATATTTGACCATGCCAAGCCTAGCAATAACACAACAAAAATCGCTAATAGCAAGCGATAACGCAAACAAAAGCCAATCCACCTCTCAGCAAAAACCAACTTTGGCCGTGATGTTTTTTCATTGCCCAAAAAAGCTGGCAAAATATAACGAGTCAGCAACAAGGAAACCAGAATCCCTGTCCCTGCATAAACAGCAATTTGCTGAAACCCTGGATAACCAGAAAAACCCAAAGCCACATAACCAACTAAGGTTGTCAATCCACCCAACATCATACTGGGCCAAATTCTGGAAATTGCATCAATACGCCGTTCTGCAGTTACAGCCTGGGAATGAACCAGCGCATGAATCGGATAATCAATACAAATTCCAATCAAGGTTGAACCAACCGCCAGAGTAATCCCATGAACATAGCCAAAAACTAATTGCGTGACTAAAACGGCTGAACAGACAACTGCAACCATCAAAAGCGCCGTCCAGAATAATGCTTTGTAAGATCTAAAAATCCAGATAAAAAGCAGCGTGATTAAAATTGACGAAATAATACTCACCCGGGTGATATCACCTTGCATCAATTGCTGCGTATGAACGGCAAATACTGGCACACCTGTCATTGCCAAAGAATACTTGCACCCCTGCTTGGCAGCTAAATCAGAAAATAGTTCTTTGATTTGTTTTTGAATACGCTTTTGCCGTTTTATATCTAAACCTGCAGCCTCAGTTTGTAAAATCAGATTTTGAAAGCGTTGATCTTTTTTTATTACATCTTTGAACTGGCTACGAACTGATTCAAACCCAGCTAAAGAAAGTAATAAGGGGTCTTGAAGAGCAATCTTCTTAATCATTGAAGCTTGCGGTGACAACAACAGTTTTTTTAACATTTCTGCCCTGCTCTGCAGGCCTTTTTCAGTCAGTAATTTATTCAGATAAGATTCGGGCTCAAGACTATAAATCTGACTGGCATGGGAAGCATAAAGCTTTTGCAATGCGGGAACCGGGACAGTATTTTTTCCGGGAATCCAAACATCAATAATGCCTTCAATATTAGCCAATTCGGATTTAAACAGGCTTGTAAATGCAGATGAAACCGCAGCTTCACTTTCTGAACTGATCGAAATAATATAACGACTAGATAAAGCCCCGGACTGCATTTCATTAGCCAGCAAAATTTCTTCAGCACTATCGCCGGCAATAAAAAATGCTGAAATATCGGTTTTAAAATTGGCAGTAAAAATAATACTGGCAATCAAACTTATCAAGGCAATATAAAACCATCGCCGCCGCCATTCCATCGCAACTAGCCTTTGCTCTGCAATTCGGCCAGTAATTGCTCCACTTTGGTGTTTAATTGGTTTCCCTGATCTTCTGTTTTTAACTCCATAACATGCTGATCGCCATCAGTCAGAAAAACTTCTATCTTATTGACAGGTTGATTGACAGTTCCGGAAATAATAATTCTGGATAACTGTTCAGCCAATTCAGACTGCTTTGGGATTAAAGTTAAAATCCAGGTCTTTTTCTGGTTTTGAAATTCGATTTGAAAATACTTTTGCAATAATTTGACATCCCCTGCCATCAAGCCTTTGAAAGCAATCGCCTGTCCTCCAGAGGCATCCTCCATTTCGCCTTGATACCGAACATCTGCGAACGGATCAAAATAATACAATTTATTTGCTTTAACAGCCATAACCTGACGTTGTGGATACCATTGTTCCTTAATCATGCCGTCAGGAAACACATAAAAATAACCAGAGCCTTTCCAGGGCTGATCCAAAAGCTCTAGAAAACGGGTTTCCCGGTAATGAATTTTTATCACCGTCTGCGGCTTCATTCTGGCCAAAACACTTTCCAGCGTCGCCTGCGCATAAGCCGCCGAATCCATGACTATTAAGACTCCGGAAACCAGAAAATAACAACTCCAAACAAAAAATTGATTAGTTGTTTTGTACATCAAGCCAGATTTTACGTCCATTAATAATCATATTTTTTGCAGAAGACCTGGGCGACGGGATGTCCAGGTCAGGAAACTTGAAATGCCGCCATATATACTCACCCACCATTAACAAGCCAGTCAAAACAAAAATCAAAATACCATTGTAAATAGCCCACCAACTATTAGGCGCCCAAAAAGCTAAAATTACGCACATAATTGCATTAAAGGCAAAAAAGCCGGTCCATAACCAGGTTAATTGCCGGCAATATTCTGCAATCCCGGGTGGAATTTCAGAAAATTCCATTCGTACAAAGCGTTCCACCAAAGGTGGTCCCTTGAATAAAGTCCGGCCAAAAAAATGCATTAGCATGAGCTGAATTGCGAAGGGGAGCAACTTGGCAGTAATCGACTGAAAAAAAATGGCCCCAACCAGAAGCACCACAGCTACTGCAATTTTATTGATTCGACTACGGTTATCCTGCGATTTAAAACCCTGATAAAGATACACACTTGAAATTAACAACGGAGCAAACCAAACCATACCCTTTTCCATACCTTGATAAACCAAAAAAGGATATCCCAGAAAAAAAATCGCCCCGGCAATCCCTCGTAATACGCCGGCCATGCTTATTTGCTACGATTTTCGGCAACAAAATTGGCAAGCGAACTGATGGAAGCAAAAATTTCAGGATTTTTATCATCACCAGAGGTAATCCTGACGCCATATTTTCTATCCAGTAACACCGCTATTTCCAAAGCATCAATAGAATCAAGTCCCAACCCATCACCGAACAAAGGCTCATCAAGACCAATATCATCAGGCTCCACATCCTCAAGATGCAACCCCTCAATCAACAAGTCCTTTAATTCACTTACTAATTCACTCGCCATAACAACCTGCAAAAATTTATAAAATCCAATATTTTAACTTAATTTACTGTTTTTTATTTAACCGTTTGCTAATAAATCATAACAAACAAATAAATGTGTTATCACAGTAATCGGGAAAACCTGCACTGCCAATCAAAGACTAACTAAAAATACAAGACAATGATTCATAAAACATTTCCTCAATACAGCAATTTGAGTTTAGCTGAGCATTTATTTACTCTGATAAAACATTTTTTGTCCAACAAAACATGTCAAGTCTGTTTTTTGTCTTTACAGCAAACAACAGTTGCAAAAATTCGGTAGTTATTTTGCTCAAAATATTAGATACTATAAGAAAATTAGCGTTTCATTATATAAAAGTATTTCTAAAATAAAACAAAGCATTAAACTACTTTGAGTAGGAAACCATAACTATTTTTGGACAATCGGGTATTCACAACTGGATACTCACCACCAATAATTCTTAATTAGTATGCTTATTTATGAATAAAATAATTTACCTCAGTCTCTCAATTTTTGCTTTAATCCTGCTATTACTCTATATGCTGGGAATTATTGGAACTTCAAAAGTAGCGCCCGGAACTACTGAGCTTAGTGCGGGAGCATTGCCTAAAGATGTTAGAACAGTAAAAGTCAAAAAAAAATCAATAGACGATATTCTATCCTGGCCCGGGACATTGCATTCTAGAACCGAAGCGCTAATCGCACCCAGAGTTACGGCAAGGATTATAGACATTAAAGTTCAGGCTGGTGATGCCGTTCAAAAAGGTGATGTTATTGCTTTGCTTGACCCGAAAGCTCAGCGTGCCAGGGAACGAGCAGCGTATGCAGCGCTGATGGCGGCAAAAGCAAATGCTGACAGAGCTAAGGCTGATGCCCGCCGAATAAAAAATCTGTATGATCAGGAAGCTGCAACCCGACAAATGTACGATCAGGTAATGGCGCAGGCCAGAGTCGCCGAAGCCCAGGTCAAAGCGGCTGCCAGCGCTTTGAAAGAAACTAAAATAGGTTATCAAGATACTGTTTTAAAAGCACCTTTTAATGGCATCATTATTCGCCGGTTAAAACAACCCGGTGATATGGGTATTGCAGGCGTCCCTGTTGTTGCCATGCATAACTCTGCAGCATTGCGTCTGGAAGCGGCAATTCCCGTCAGTTGTGGCAGATTTATCAATCTCGGGGATAAAGTCCCTGTGCGCATTGAAAACATAGAACAAAATTTTATTGCAGAAATTGATGAAATTGTTCCTGAAGTCGATCCATCCACCCGAACTATTCTGGTTAAGGCAACCCTGCCGATTAGTAAAAACCTACGCCCAGGACTGTTTGGATGGCTTGATCAGGCTTGTAACCGACATCTTGCTTTTCTGATTCCAGTTTCAGCAGTGCATAAAATTGGCCAGTTAGAATCCGTAAAAATTGTTGCCGATAATCGCGTTTTGACCAGGTCAGTTAGAACTGGCAAACGTCATAAGGATACTGTCGAAATACAATCCGGCCTGAATGAAGGCGAAACTGTCATCATTCAATAATACGGAGCCGCCCATGTCTGAACCTCAAACTCCAGAAAATCAATCAAATAAAACCGGTTTGATTGGTTCTATAGTCAAAGCCTTTACTATCTCATCATTGTCACCAATGCTGTTGATTGCTGCATTTTTTGCGGGTACGGCCGCACTATTACTGACACCCAGAGAAGAAGATCCGCAAATCGTTGTTCCTGTCATGGACGTGATGGTTGAATTTCCAGGCGCCTCAGCTGAAGAAGTAGAAAAATTGGTTACTACGCCGCTGGAATCATTACTTAAACAAATCGATGGGGTGAAATACGTATACTCTGCATCAAGTCCAGGCATAGCCGTTGTCACCGTCCGATATTTTGTTGGTGAGAATCGGGAAGATAGCCTGGTGAAAACCTGGAGTAAGGTCATGTCCAATCAGGATATGATGGCACCTGGGATTGGTCGCTGGATAGTAAAGCCAGTAGATATTGATGATGTTCCAATTGTCACGCTCAGTTTGTCCTCCAATTCGCCCCATCAAAGTGAAATGTCATTGCGCCGTACTGCCGACGAATTACTATCCAGGTTGAGGACAGTCGATAATGTTGCCAAAAGCTGGGTTGTTGGCGGTGCACCAAGACAAATTACGGTTTATCCAGATCCTGCTGCTCTGGCAGCGCATGATACATCCCTGGTGGAAATCATTCAGGCGCTTGGAAGCACAAATATTAATGTACAGGCTGGTAATATTGCCAGTCATAATCAACAAGTATTTTTTGAAGTTGGACCATACTACGCTTCTGCCGAAGAAGTTGCTGCAACAGTGATAAAAAGCTTTAACGGTCGACAGGTTTATCTGCGTGATGTTGCGGAAATTCTGGATGGACCTGAAGACAAGAACTCGTATACCCGGACTGGTTTTGGCCCAGCAGCTGAAAAAATGCGGATTGTTGGTGATTTCTCTGATGTTGACCAACAAACTGGTAAGGAATGGCCAACAGTTACGCTGGCAATTGCCAAACGCAAAGGCAGCAATGCCGTTCAAGTTGCTGAAGATGTCATTAGTCTGGCTGAAAGTTTTCAGGGTTCGATAATAGCCGATGATATTTTAATGTCGATCAGCCGTGATTATGGGGAAACCGCAAATCATAAGGTTAACGAGCTGGTTAAACATTTGATGCTGGCTATTTTGATTATCATGGTGCTAATGGTTTTTTCTCTTGGTGGCAGAGAATCAATCATTGTTTCTATTGCTGTTCCTGTTACTTTCGCTTTTACGCTTTTATGCGATTTGATTTTTGGTTACACCATCAACCGGGTTACATTGTTTGCATTGATCTTATCGCTGGGTCTGCTGGTAGATGATCCCATCGTCAATGTAGAAAATATCCACCGACACTACCTGCTGCGTAAAGAACCGCCATTAAAAGCACTATTAACAGCAATCCAGGAAGTTTTACCGCCAACTATCGTAGCAACCTTTGCGGTGATATTGACTTTCATTCCGATGTTTTTTATTACCGGTATGATGGGGCCTTACATGGCGCCAATGGCTTTTAATGTTCCAATTGCCATGTTGATTTCACTGATCGTTTCTTTAACAATCACGCCTTGGGCTAGTTATAAACTGTTAAAACAGCTTGTCGATGACGATGAACCAGCCTTTGATCTGAAAACAACCAAAGTTTTCCTGTTTTATGAAAAAACTCTGGGTTCTTTAATTTGTACACCAAAGCGCTCATGGTTGTTTATCCTGCTAATTATCATTGCATTTGTCGGTTCTGCCTTATTGGTGGTCATCAAAGCAGTGCCTTTAAAATTACTACCTTTTGACAATAAAAATGAATTGCAGCTTGTCATTGATATGCCCAGAAACAGTACCCTGGAACAAACCGACCAGATCGCCAGAGCATTAGGCCAGTATCTGGCCACCGTTGATGAAGTTACTGATTATCAAAGTTATATAGGACTGGCTTCACCTATGGATTTTAATGGCATGGTCAGACACTATTATCTACGCCAGGGAAGTAATGCAGGAGAAATCCGCATTAATCTGGTCGATAAAACCATTCGCGAACAACAATCACACCAAATCGCCCTGCGCATTCGAAAACCTATTGAAAAAATTGCCGACTCCTATGGCGCAAATGTCAAAATTGTTGAATCCCCACCTGGCCCACCCGTTCTGGACACCTTGGTTGCAGAAGTTTATGGTCCCGAGCATGCCAGTTATCAGGAGCTTATTTCAGTGTCAAAAGATGTTAGAAAACGCTTTGAACAAACCGAAGGCGTTGTCGATGTCGATGATTATTCTTACGCCCCCTATCAGCGTATTTTGTTTCAGGTTGACAGAGAAAAAGCTGCAATGGCCGGAGTCAGTGTTCAACAGGTTGGTCAAACCATTCAAACTGCCCTCAGTGGGCAATTATTAGGAACCTTACACCTCCCTGCTGAACGACAGCCTTTGGAAATCAGATTGCAGTTACCACGAAATTTACGTTCCTACAAAGAAGAACTGCTAACACTTCGAATAAAAAGCAGGTTAGGGAAACTGGTTCCACTTTCAGAACTGGGACAATTCACCGAACTTGAAGATCAGCAAACCATTTATCATAAAAACCTGAAACGGCTGGCTTATGTTATTGGTGATACTGCGGGCAGAAGCCCTGGAGAAGCAGTATTGGATTTACTTGCTGATTTTGATGACAACCCATTGCCACCAGGCTATTCCGCTGAATTAGGCGGTGAAGGGGAATGGAAAATTACCATTGATGTATTCCGGGATTTGGGCATAGCTTTTGCTGCTGCATTATTAATGATTTATGTGCTTCTGGTTGTCCAAACAGGTTCTCTGAGTTTGCCTGCTATCATGATGATTGCAATTCCTCTGACTATTATTGGTATCATGCCAGGCTTCTGGTTATTAAACGTTCTGTTTACCCATCCAGTTGCCGGTTATGAAAATCAGATTTTCTTCACAGCAACGGCAATGATCGGCATGATCGCACTTGCCGGCATCGTGGTACGAAACGGCATTATTCTGATTGACTTTATCGAACATACTAGAGAGCAAGATTATTGCCCCACTTTGAATGATGCATTGATTGAAGCCGGAGCAACCAGGCTAAGGCCAATTCTATTGACGGCAGGAGCGGCTATGTTTGGCGCCGTTGTTATTATTCTTGATCCGGTTTTTTCCGGCCTGGCATGGAGCTTTATTTTTGGAATTTTCGCTTCAACCGGATTTTCCTTGTTCGTGATTCCTGTCGCCTATTATTTAATCCACCGAGAAAAAGTCCCCGATAACTCCAACATTTAAAACTTGCCTCCAGGCTATATTTTAATAGCCTGGAGGCCAGCGTTCCAAACCTTCTCACTAGATTCCCAATCAATTCAATTTCTGACAAAAGATTAAAAAACGGCGTTTGCAGCAAAATTATTGTCAAAGCACCACATCTTCACCTAAAAATTCGTCTAGAATGTACGCCCTTCCGTTATATTATATTTTCCGGTTACGCCAAAATTTCTTTAGATGAGCCAATTAAACCCGCAACAGCTTGAAGCCATTAAAACCACTGACCGACCATTATTAGTGCTTGCTGGTGCTGGCAGTGGTAAAACACGGGTCATCACAGAAAAAATTGCCTTCTTAATAAAACAAGAAACTCCGGCAACAAATATCGCCGCCTTGACCTTTACCAATAAAGCCGCCAGGGAAATGAAAAGCCGCGTCGCCAAGTTGCTGGACACTCAAAAAACCCGTGGTTTACGGGTATCAACCTTTCATTCTCTGGGACTTGACATCATACGCAAAGAACACAAAATTCTCGAATACAAATCGTCTATTTCACTGTTCGATGAGCAGGATAAACTTACACTGTTACGAAGCCTTGTAAGCCATCAAGAAGACCAATTTGAAATTGACAAGATTGATCAATATGCGCAACAAATCAGCCAATGGAAAAATGCTTTTTTTACTCCCGAACAAGCTTCACTTGCCGCGAATGGGGATAATTTCGCTGACAGCAAACTTTATGCAGAATATGTCAGAAATTTAAAAGCATACAATGCCATTGATTTTGATGACTTAATCCTGCTGCCAGTTTTATTGTTTCAACAATCTCCAGAAACCCTGGAAAAATGGCGCAACAAAATTCGTTACTTATTGATTGATGAGTACCAGGATACAAATCTAACACAATATCAACTGGTTAAACTGCTAGCCGGAAATCTTGGCCGCTTTACTGTCGTTGGTGACGATGACCAGTCTATTTATGCCTGGCGTGGCGCGCAACCGGAAAACCTGACTCAGTTACAAAAAGATTTTCCTTCGTTGAAAGTCATTAAGCTGGAACAAAATTATCGCTCCACTGGCCGTATACTCAAGGTTGCCAACCATCTCATCGCTAATAATCCGCATGTTTTTGAAAAAAAACTCTGGAGCAAGTTAGGCTACGGCGAACCATTACGAGTGTTAAGACATAAGGATGAACTTGGCGAAATCAAACAAATTGTCTCGGAAATCATTCATCATAAATTCAAAACCGGCAGCAAATATCAGGATTATGCGATTTTATATCGCGGCAATCATCAGTCCCGGTTGTTTGAAAAAGAACTCAGAGCCAACAATATCCCTTATTTCATCAGCGGCAGCACCTCATTCTTTGCTTATGCAGAAATAAAAGACATTCTGGCCTATTTACGGCTGTTGGTTAATCCCGATGATGACGCAGCTTTTTTACGCATCATTAATACACCAAGACGGGAAATTGGCCCAACCACGCTGGAGAAACTGGGAGAATATGCCAATCAGAGACACATTAGTCTATTCTCCGCCTGCAATGAATTCGGATTGAACCAGAAATTACCCGAAAATGCCATTCAAAAACTGCAAAAATTTTGTCAATGGATACAATCTACAGCGAAAAAAATCCAAACACATGATACTTTTGTCATAGTCGAACAATTCATTAATACCATCGGCTATGAAGCATGGCTTTATGAAAACAGCAAAACACCCCAATCAGCTGAACGAAAAATGGCAAACGTATTCGAGTTGCTTGAATGGCTGAAAAAACTGGCAAAAAATGAAGATGACAGTGAAAAATCTCTGGATGAAATCATCGCCAAAGTGATGCTGCTGGATGTTCTGGAACGAAATGAAGAACAACAAGCCAGCGAACAAGTTAGCTTGATGACATTACATGCCGCCAAGGGACTGGAATTTCCACACGTATTCCTGATTGGTTTTGAGGAAAACCTGATTCCCCACCAAAACAGCATTGAAACCAACAATATCGAAGAAGAACGCCGCCTGGCCTATGTCGGCATCACCCGTGCCCAGCAAACATGCACCTTCAGCTATTGCAGCCACCGCAAACGCTATGGCGAAATTGTCGAATGCCAACCCAGCCGGTTTTTGGAAGAACTGCCTATTGAAGATCTGGAATGGCCACAAAAAAAACAACTGGACCCGGAAGTTATTAAAGAAAAAGGCAAAACCAATCTAGCGCATTTAAAATCCATGCTTTCTTGATTAGCTGGAAGCAGCAATTTTATTTGTGTTAGAATTTAACTTCAAAAATAACAAAGCGCCCGTAGCTCAGCTGGATAGAGCGCAGCCCTCCGGAGGCTGAGGTCACAGGTTCGAATCCTGTCGGGCGTGCCAATTTTACACTTGGCCTCACTTCCATTTTCAACGGATTTAAAGTCAGTTGTACTGTTTAAATCTCATATTCTTCTGGATAATCATAATTATTGAGGATAAGGCTCAAACAACAATCCCTTCGTTCTTTGCTTTTTCGAGCAAGTCAACCAGCACAAGACTTTGTTTTTCAGTGGGGATTTTGTTTGGTATCTGTATGGCGACATTCACAATGCCTGTTTCTTTTGGAGTTAAAAATCCCTTTGCCTGGCATTGCTGTAATAAGGTATTCCATTTGGTTGCAGGTATTTCCAGGACTTTTTTCTGAGCTTCAATTCCATCATCCATTTTCTGGGCTTTGCGAGCCTGTTTTTTCTCACTCTGAATAGCCTCCGTTGAGACAAGACTATCTTTAAATCCTTGTGGGAGCGTTTTTTCCAGTCTATCTGACAGGTCTTTTAATCTTTGCCAGCAGGCTTCTTTTTTACACCACTCTGTAACATTTGATATTCCTTGCATGGGCTGAGTGATATCGTCATGAACCAGCTTAGAAGTAACTTCAAGCGCCCTCTCTATATCTGCCGATATGCACTGGGTTTTCCATATGAGCATGAAGTCTATAGACTTGTTTTTCCTGGACACGTAATGGCTTAGCAGTGCCAACGTATAAGCCACTATGTTTGCTCGGTAACCGCCGCTATACCATGGTTGGGCGGAAACCAGCTTTTCTGTTTTTCTAAACATTATGGCGCGAGCAATAGCTCTTTTGTATACTATCTACGATCAAGAATACCCGGCTTTGCCCTCAATAATCTGAAACTTTTCAGTCAACAATGCACGCAAAGGAGCATGATGCTCATCGAGGTTGTCGAAGAAGTTTGTACAAGCCTGTTTAAATTCATCGAATGTTTCAAAGTAATGGTTGTACAACACATTCTTCTTAAAATATTTCCA
>JALSJK010000092.1 GCA_026989395.1 Methylomonas sp. | reverse complement strand
ATTCACTTTAACTTCTATCGTCAACTCGTTTCCGGTGCGTGCAATGAGGTGTGCCATCAATGAAATAACCTTCGTAATCTATTTTCAGTAAGTTATAACATATATCTATAAATAACATCAAGTTAAGGTCCCACCCATATATCAGCCATCTTTCCTATTGAAAAAAAGGAACAAAATCCCTATTATTTTGTCGGAAAAAATTTGACGAGTCTTTTAGGGAGGTATACGTGATAAATGTAACAGAACTTTGCCGAAATTACGGTAAATTTCGTGCCGTAGATAATGTCTCTTTTAGCATCGGTAAAGGTGAAATCATTGGTTTATTGGGCCATAACGGTGCCGGTAAAACCACCATCATGAAAATGTTAACCGGGTTTCTGGAACCCAGTGAAGGAAGTATCGAGATTGACGGCTTAAATATGGAGGAGCAACGTTCAGAAATTCAGGGGAAAATCGGTTATTTGCCGGAAAATTGCCCTGTTTATCCAGAAATGACGCTGATTGATTTTCTTGATTATGCGGCAGAATTAAATGGATTGACCAGTCAGGAAAAAATAGCGGCGGTCAGGAAAGTAATTAAAAAAACAGCGCTGACAGAAAAGGCAACCCAACCCATCAATACCTTGTCAAGAGGTTATCGTCAGCGTGTAGGGGTTGCTCAGGCCATTCTTCATAATCCCGAAATTCTTATTCTTGATGAGCCTACAAACGGACTTGATCCGACCCAGATCCTACACATGCGGGAATTAATTGCCGAGCTGGGAAAAACTTCGACAGTAATTGTTTCCACACATATTTTGCAGGAGGTGGAAGCAGTATGTGAACGAGTGCTGATTATGCGTAATGGTGAATTAGCCGTTGATGCGAAACTTGATGATTTGCAAAACAGTCATAGTATCCAGTTAAAAACCGATTGCTCACCGGATAAACTAAAAGCACAATTACAGGATCAACAAGGCATCACCAATATTAACCAGATAACACAGGCAGATAAGCTATATCAGTATCAGCTGAATATTGATAATAAAGAGACTGTGCCAATCGAGAGTATCATTGCTGACATTGTCAGCAAACTTAGTCAGAGTGGTACGAAAATTTTTGCCATTTATCCGGAACAACAGGATCTGGAAACTATTTTCCGTCAAGTCAATTCAATGCCAGGCGAGCCAACAGGAGGACAGATTCATGAAGCAGCCTAGTGTTTTTACTATTGCCCGTAAAGAAACAGCAGCATTTTTTGCCTCCCCCGTTGCATTTATTTTCTTTGCTGCATTTCTATTAGTGACCTTGTTTATTTTTTTCTGGGTGGAAACATTTTTTGCCCGTAATATTGCCGATGTCAGACCGCTTTTTGAATGGATGCCGATTCTGCTGATTTTTCTGGTCGCTGCATTGACCATGCGCATGTGGAGCGAGGAAAGAAGGGCGGGAACGCTGGAGTTTTTGTTGACCCATCCGGTCAGTCCTCTACGATTGGTGTTGGGAAAATTTCTAGCCTGTTTATTCCTGGTGGCATTGGCGTTGCTATTAACACTACCTTTGCCAATCACTGTTTCGATTCTGGGAAACCTTGATTGGGGACCCGTATTTGGCGCTTATTTAGCCTCTTTATTATTGGCTGCCGCTTATATTGCCATTGGTTTGACCGTTAGTGCCAATACCAATAACCAGATTGTCAGTTTGATAGTAACGGTGTTATTGACATCTTTCCTATATTTATTGGGATCTGACAGTTTGACCAGTCTACTCGGCAATGAAGCCGGTGAGTTTTTTAAACTGCTGGGAAGTGGTTCGCGTTTTGAGTCTATTACCCGAGGAGTGCTGGATTTAAGAGATCTTTATTATTATCTGAGTATTGTCGGTATTTTTATCAGCCTGAATGTGCTTTCTCTGGAAATGGTGCGTTGGGCACACGATAATAGTCATGCGACACATAAAAAATGGCAAATAGTTACATTGCTTTTGGTGGCAAACTTTTTTGTTGGCAATATTTGGTTGTCAAAGATTGATAAGGCCAGGGTTGATTTAACTGAGGGCAGCATCTATTCCATTTCTGATGCGAGCCGTAATTATTTGCAGCAATTACAGGAACCATTATTGATTCGGGGTTATTTCAGCGCTAAAACCCATCCGCTATTGTCACCCCTGGTGCCTCAATTACGGGATTTATTACGGGAATATCAGATTGCTGGCAACGGTAAAGTGCGCACTGAATTTATAGATCCGATGGAAAACCCGGAGCTGGAAAAAGAAGCGGGAGAAAAATATGGTATTAAGCCAGTCCCTTTCCAGGTTACTAGTAAATATCAGGCGTCTGTAGTCAATTCTTATTTTGATGTGTTGATTAAATATGGTGATAAATATCAAGTTCTGAATTTCCGTGATTTGATTGAGGTTAAGGCCCAAACGGAAGGGGATATGGATGTACAACTGAGAAACCCAGAATATGAAATTACCCGCAGCATCAAAAAAGTACTGAATGAATATCAAAGCGGAGGCAACCTTTTTGCAAACTTGAATGCTCCGGTCACGTTTAAAGGCTATTTTTCTGATGATCAAAAGTTACCAGAAGTTTTGCGCGGTCTAAAAAAGCAAATTCAGGTTGTGCTTGAAGAAACGAAAACCAAAGCTGGTGATAAATTCCAGTTTGCTTTTGTTGATCCGGAAGCAGATGGTGGCAAAGTTGCCAAGGACATTGCTGAAAACTTTGGTTTCAGACCAATGCAAGCCAGTCTTTTTGATGATAACCAGTTTTATTTTTATATGCTGCTGGAAAGTCAGGGGCAGACGGTTCCAGTTCCATTGCCCGAAGAACTGGACAAGAATAGTTTCAAGCTTGCTCTTAACACGGCCATTAAACGTTTTTCTTCCGGTTTTATGAAAACCCTGGCGCTTTATACGCCACCAGCATCACCCAGTAATCCTTATATGATGCAAATGGGTATGGCCGGTGGCAAGCAATTTACCTTTCTGGAGAAAATGCTGGAAGAAAATCATAGTGTCCAAAACGCGAGCCTCGATGAAGGAGCCGTCAATGATAATGCTGATTTATTGCTACTCATTGCTCCGGATAAGCTGGATGACAAACAACTTTTTGCTGTCGACCAGTTTTTGATGAAAGGCGGGACAGTGATTGTATCAAGTTCATCCTATAAAGCAGATTGGGGGCGCACTGGATTGAGTGTCAGTTCTCATCAATCGGGAATTGAAGATTGGTTAAAGCATAATGGCATCAGTATTGAGAAAACTATGGTGCTTGATCCACAAAATGCCATGCTGCCCATTCCAGTCAGTCGAAATCTGGGTGGTTTTACGGTGCAGGAAATGCAAATGGTGGAATACCCTTATTTTATTGATATTCGTGGTGATGGCTTGATTGCCGATAATGCGATTACTTCAGGGTTGCCACAAGTGACAATGAACTGGGTATCGCCGGTTAATGTCACATCGGCTGATGGTAAGAAAGTCATACCATTGCTGAAAAGTTCTGAAAAATCCTGGGTATCCGATTCCACCAAAGTGGTGCCTGATTTCAAGCGCTATCCACAATGGGGTTTTGAACCAGGAGAAAAACGACAGTCGTATACTTTGGCAACCATTGTTGAAGGTCGTTTTAGTTCTTTTTTCAAGGATAAGCCATCGCCTTTATTAAAAAAGCCGGAACACAAGTCTGAAAACAAGGACAAGCAGGCAGACAAAAAACAGGATGAAAAAATTCAAATTACTAGTGTCATCGAAAAATCTCCAGAATCGGCGCGAATTGTTGTGCTTGCCTCCAATGAATTTCTGGAAGACAAAACCATTAAAATGGCCTCCAGTGCCGGCGGCGTGTTGTATTTGAATTCACTGCAATTGATTGCTAATGCAGTGGATTGGTCATTGGAAGATCGAGGTCTGCTGGCCATTCGCAGTCGTAGTCATTTTTCCCGAACGCTGGCTCCGTTGACTCAGCAGGAACAGACTTTCTGGGAATATCTCAATTATGGATTAAGTTTGTTAGGATTGTTGGTGATTTATCTGATCTATCGCTTTAAACGAACTCAGGCGAGAAAATTTTACCAACAAATATTAGCGACTGATGGAGGTGCGGCATGAAAAAGATGACCATTATCTTGTCTGCTGTTTTGGCGGTTCAATTACTTCTGGCTGGGATTTTGTTCAGCCAGGATCAGGATATGGGAGCCTTTCGATCCAGGGAAAAACTGCTAGGGCTGGAATTAGCCAAATTGGATCAAATAAGCATTGAAAGTAAGGATAAAAAAATAAACTTGAAAAAAGTGCAGGGAAAATGGATTTTGCCGAAACATTTTAATGCGCCGGTTGACGATAATAAATTGCGCAAATTAACTGATAAGCTGTTTTCCTTGCCGGTTAGTTGGCCAGTGGCGACAAGCGAGAATTCAGCGTCTCGGTTTAAGGTGACAAAAGAACAATTTGAAAGGGAAATCAGCTTTGCCAAAGGCGATGATATCCTGAAAACCCTGTTTTTAGGTTCGTCACCCGGGTTCAAAAAAATTCATGCGCGAGTAGATGGTCAAAATACTATCTACAGTATTGATTTTGCTGCTTACGAGGCACCTGTAAATGTTGATGACTGGGTTGACAAGCATCTACTGACAATAGATGTTGACAGCTTGAGTAAGGTTACAACAGACAAATTTAGTTTGACCAGAAACGGAGATATTTGGCAGGTTGAGAATTTGGAAGAAGGAAAGGTTGCTAATCAGGAGAAAATTCAAACTTGGCTTGGAAAATTGGCGAAACTTCAATACAACGGTATTTTGGGAACACAAGCCAAGCCTGAATACGGTTTGGAAAAACCAGTCGTTTCATTCAAACTTACACTAAAGTCTGGAGATCAGATTGATATAACGATTGGTAAAATGGCCAATGACTATGTCATTAAATCAAGTCATCAGCCGTTCTATTTCAAGGCTAGTCAATATCAGATTCAGGCAATATTAGATACCGGAGTGGATACCTTTTCTGTGCCTAAACCAGTAGAAAAAGATCGGGGCGAAAGTCAGAGTCAGAAAAAAAGTAAAGAAAAGACTGAATAAATTGACAGTACCCATTCATCCTAAACAAACTTAAATTTAGGGCGAATGGGTGCAAATTTTAGAAGTCATAATTCAAGAAATGCGCATGAACTAATCTGAACAGCTGGCTTGTATCCGTATTCTGCGTTGAAAAATAGGTAATTACTCAGTGTATTTATAGTTTCAATATCAGTAACTTATTCCAGAAGACGCCGTAAATACGTCCGTGTAGGCTTGATTGTGTCATCCATGACACAGACACTTCTTCCATAAGCTACTGATATTTAATAATTTTAGTTAAATTAAATACGCTGAATAGTTACAAAAATAGTTTCATTGCTTACAGCTGGCAATGTGCCTATTTCTAGGCCTTGAATATGAAAAAAACGGTATCAGTTGTCCAGCTTGTTTCATGTGCGTTCCAAATTAGTTGGTTTCATTGGTTATCCAAATTTTCATTTCGGGTGATTTTTTTTATCCAGGAATAGTAGGTTTGACGGCTATCATTCAATAGTCTGGTTCTGCGTTGTTGAGAAAATCCGTGATCCCGCAGAATCAGATCACCCAGACGTAAACTGGCTTCAAGGGTTTCAGAGACAGTGCTGTTTGCTCCCATTGCCAAGAGTGATTGACAGTGGTCACGGTCTTTTGCTCGCGCATGAATGGGTAATAAAGGGAAATGATGACGCGCGCGGGTTACGAGCTGGTCAGCATGCTCAGGATTATCCAGGGTAACCAGCAGCATTCTGGCACGTTCTCCGCCAGCGGTTTTTAACACTTCCATGTTTCTGGCATCGCCATAATAAACTGGATATCCTTTGTTTCTGGCATCAAGAACTTGCTGGTGATCATAATCCAGAGCAATGTAGGGTATTCTGGCGGCATTCATCAATGCCGCGATTCGTTGTCCAACTCGGCCAAATCCTGCGAGAATGATGTGATTACTGTTTTCCAGAGGGATTTCGAAAATCGCATTCGGGTCATCTTTAGCTCGCTCATATCTTTTAATCCAAAATTCGACGCCATGAACCAGAAGTGGAGTTGCTGCCATCGTCATCGATACAACCAGCGTAAGCAACTCAAAAAGAGATTTATCCATCAATCCTGAGAGCGTTGCGTAGCCAAACAAAACAAAGCCAAATTCTCCTGCCTGAGATAACAAAGCTGAAACACGAATAGCATTGCGTTTATTTAAGCCGCTGATATAACTAAGCAGCCAGAGTATGGAAAATTTAATTATAATCAAGAGTGCAAACATTGAAAAAACCAATCGGGCTTGATCAATGAGTAATCTAAAGTTAATGCTCATACCAACTGTCATGAAAAACAAACCCAGTAAAATCCCTCTGAAGGGCTGAATGTCTGCTTCAATCTGGTGACGATAATGAGATTCTGCAAGCATAAATCCCGCCAGAAATGCACCAAGTGCCATGGAAATTCCAACAAACTCCATCAACCTTGCAACGCCGAGTACCAGCAAAACTGCGGCGGCAATAAACACTTCTGAATTTCTACAAGCTGCAATTCGATCCAGAATTGGATTCAATAAATAACGGCCAAAAAGAATAACGCTGGAAACTGCCAGGACAGCTTTAGTAATCGAACTTGTCATTTCCTCTGTGGAGGTTATTCCCTCCGCCAACAGTGGAATTAAGGTTAACAAAGGAATTACAGCAAGGTCTTGCAGCAATAATATAGAAAAGGCCATGCGGCCAGTGACCGAAGCCAGCTCACCTTTTTCGGATAAAATTTGCAGGCCAAATGCAGTTGAGGATAGCGCCAATCCAAAACCTATGATGATTGCAGTGGTTAAGGGAATGTCCAACAAAAATGTTAGTGTTGTCAAAATGGCCCCGGTAACAGTTACCTGGGCCAGACCCAAACCAAAAACCCAATGGCGCATGATCCATAAACGCCCTGGTTTCATCTCAATACCAATTAGAAAAAGCAGAAATACTACTCCAAATTCTGCAAAATGCCGGATTTCCGCGACATCGACTATAATTGAAAAACCCCAAGGGCCCAAAGCGACACCTGCCGCAAGATACCCTAAAACCGAACCCAGACCAAGTCGATGAAAAAAAGGTATAGCGATGACTGCTGCGGTAAGCAAGGCAAGGATGTCAAATATCACATGGGCTGCATTCATAGATATCCTTTGTTATTTAGACGCATTTAATCATAGATTGGACCTGTCAGAACTCATGCTTGTTCAAAAACAGAGAAATACGTTGAGATTATTTTTTGGTGACAACGATTTGAAATCAATGTGCTATGATCACATTTTATTTACAGTCAGACAATAAAATGAAATTATTCCTGATTCTGGCCATTATGCTGCTCACTGCTTGCTCTACAAACCGGGTGCTTATTCATCCTCAAGTAATGAATAAGCAAACTATTACTTATGTTCGTGGTGGTCCCAGACTTCATTCCCAGACAATTTTACAACCAGAGTTGACTATTCTTGATTATTCCTATGATGAAATGCTGGCTGGTTTAACGGTGACTAATACGACTCCGGAACCAATTTTGTTTTCAGAGAAAAATTTAAAAGTCGAATTGGCAAAGCCTGAAAAATTAGTACCTGCAACAGTTTACAGTTATGAACAAATTATCGAACAAGCAGCCGAAGCAGGGGGAAGTACGGCTGCACGAGTTGGAGATACGGCTGTTGGTATCGGGGTTGGTTTTATTCCTTTTGGCGGTATTGCTTATACTGTCGGCAAATTATTTTATTCGTTAGGCAGTCAGGACAGTGAGACGCATCAAAAACGAATTGACGCGGTAACATTTTCCCAAATGAATAAAAATTATCTTCGACAACAAACTCTTCAACCAGGCGAAAGTTATTCCGGCATTGTCAAAATTGGTTTTGAAGACAATTTACAAGAAGGAGATCAGATCATTTTTCAGGTGATTGGGAGTGATGAAACTGAAAAATTTAATTTCGTCTGCAAGAGTCTTCCTGAAAAATAACATATCATTTCGATGTCAGGAATTCTTTGGTCAGGGAATATAATACGGGGCTGAGTAGCACCAAAGCTATCAAATTAGGAATAGCCATCAAGCCATTCATGGCATCAGCTAATAACCAGATTAAACTGAGTTTCCCCATGGCGCCTACTGGTATCGCAACGATCCAGAGGATTCGGTACGGTAAAATACTTTTTACCCCGAAAATAAATTCTGCGCAGCGTTCGCCATAATAACTCCAGCCCAGAATAGTGGTGAATGCGAATACGGCAAGGCCAAAGGTGACAATATAGCCCCCCCAAACGGGTAGCCCGGTATTAAAAGCCAAGGTTGATAAAGCGGCGCCATTCGTTCCGTTTTGCCACACACCAGTTAATATAATAACCAGAGCAGTCATGGTACAGACTACCAAAGTATCAATAAAAGTACCCAGCATGGCAATCATACCCTGCTGAACTGGATTATTGGTTTTTGCTGCGGCATGGGCAATTGGAGCGCTGCCTAATCCCGCTTCGTTGGAAAAAACCCCTCTGGCAACTCCAAAACGGATTGCCGCCCAGATTGTGGCCCCGGCAAATCCTCCGGCAGCAGCCGTTCCGGTAAACGCACTGTCAATAATTAAGGATAATGCAGGGAAAACCTGGTCGAACCGGTCAATAATAACAATCAGTGCGCCGATGATATACGCGATTGCCATGAAGGGTACCAATTTGGAAGCAACTTCTGCAATTCTCTGGATTCCTCCAAAAATTACTGCGGCCGTTATCAGCATGATAAAAATACCTGTTATCCAGGTTGGAATTTGAAAACTGTGTTGCAAGGCATCTGCAACGGAATTTGCCTGCACCATATTGCCAATGCCAAAAGAAGCCAGAGTGCCAAACAACGCAAATAAAAAACCTAACCAGCGCCAGTTTTTCTCAAGACCATTTTTGATGTAATACATCGGGCCGCCAACAAAATTGCCAAGTTCATCGACTTCCCGGTATTTTACGGCAAGGACTGCTTCCGCATATTTGGTCGCCATGCCAAACAAGGCTGTAATCCACATCCAGAAAATGGCACCCGGGCCGCCTAAAACGATGGCTGTGGCAACGCCAGCAATATTGCCTGTACCAATGGTGGCAGACAAAGCAGTCATTAATGCCTGAAAAGGAGAAATATTGCCCTGGTGCTTTGAATTATCGGGTTGCCATAATAGCCGGAAAGCTTGTGGAATTTTTCGCCAAGCAAAAAAACGTAAGCGCAGGGTCAGGAAAACACCAACAGCTAAAAGAAAAACCAGCATAACTGGTCCCCAAACCCAGCTGCTGAGTTGATTTAGGAACGTTTCCAGGTTGTCCATCAAGGCAATTTCAGGACTTCTTCCGCTTTTTCAAAATCCACTCCAACACTGATGATAAAGCTGGTTGCTTCTTCAATGTCCATTTCAGATTTTATGACTTTGGATTCATGCACAATAACTGTAAAGCCAGAAGTAGGATTGGGTGAAGTTGGGACAAAAAGAATGTATTTGTCTTTTTCCTTGTTGGTGACATAAGCAGGCACCCATAGTCCATCCTTAGGGTATTCAATATAAACTACTTCTCTTGGTTCGGCCTTTTCATGGCCAGAAATCAGGTTAACAATTTTTTTGGTAACGCGATAAACGGTGTTCAGAATAGGGATTCGATTAATAAAACTGTCAATGGTGCCAATGATAAATGTTTTACCTAATGTTATCCGGTGTCCAATATAAGCAAAAATTGCAAAGCTGAAAATAAAAAGTAATGTGGTAACAAGATAACTGTCAAAATAACCATAAACAAAGACAACAATATTAGAAGCGATGTGCTCAACAAATAGTAGTAGTTGTAAAATAACTGCAACCGGAATAAAAGCAAAAACTCCGATTAAAAATTTCTTGATCAGTGAAGATATATACTCGTTCATAATATAATTTTCCTCTATTATTGTTATTGAATTACAAAAGCTGGTCTACATCACTTTAAAAGTAACAGAATACCTGAAGCGAATAAAAAAACAGCAAAAATCTTGCTATATTTTTTATTATCAATTTGGGTATAAACAATTTCCTCCGTTAATAAAAAACCAGGATACCGATTTGCATAAAAAATGTGCTTTCTGAAAAAGAGAAGTGATAGTTTTTCCCTAACAGCGCTAAGGTTAGTAATTGAAAAACGGCAAAAGTTGCATAGCAAACGGCTATTGTTACTCGAGTCTGGTTTTTATCGTATTGCTTGGCATGAACAATAGCTGTTAAAAGTGAACCACCCAGATTAGTCATACCATGCACAATACCCATCACAACCAGATAGAGGGGTTCAAATTTTACCGTGGTTTCAAGAAATTTTTCCAGATGGATGGAAAAGTTTTTCAGAGCAACAAATATCAGAAAAATACCGACCAGAATATTAATATTAACTGTTGAGGTGGATACGATAAATAAAAACAGCACCACGAAGGGGATTGAAAAAATTAAAACACTGCGGAAAAAGTGATGGTCTACTAATTGGTAGTGCTTTAAGATTTGCAGGGAATTAATAGCAATAGAAATGGGTAATAAAATTCGCAGGGTATTAATAAAATCATAGCCGGCCAGCAGCATTAACGGCGTACCAAATAACAGTACCCCAACCCCAAAAATAGATTGGATGATGGCGGTAATGGTAATGATCAGTAAAATATCTGTAGGCATGTTAAATTCTAATTCTTTATAATGCTGTTAACGAATCGTAAAATTTTTTTCGTTGTCTCCTATCATCTATACCATACTAAAATTTTAAAATCCTGGGTATGCTTTTTCCAATTCAATTGCTAAGGCGTTTTGCGAAGATTACATGAAATGAAAAACAAAGTCTTTGCTTTCAAGAATCTTAAAGAACAGATAAAAAAACAGGCTTTATCCAAGCTGGAGTCCGGAAAATTAAAAGATACCGTTGATCAGTATAAAAAACTCCTGACTGACCCTGATACCTTAGAACAACACAAGCAGCAAGTTAATCACTATTTGCAAAAAGCCCGGGATTTAACGGCAAAAGAGGTTTTCAACGATGTGCAAAAGCGCTGGTATGAGCGTTTGGGAAATGATCAACAAAGCAAAAGAACGGAACAAATTCTTGTCAATTTGATTCAATCCCAAGATCAGGATGAAATTCAAAGGCAATTAGAAAATATAACTATCGAACAAATAGATCAACAATATTTGTTATTTTCCCGAATATTAGGCGCTTTGATGTTGACTAATCAGCCTGAACTGGAACAATATTTACCCGCTGCATCGGCCTTTGTTGCTCATTTCAAATCAGCACGGGAGGCATTAACCAGCTTTCGTGATGATTCACCAGATGAAATACGCAAGTTCTTAAAAAAAATTCCTTATCATTCTGCTTTCAGAGATTTCAGGACATTGATGAATGCTGTTTTGGCAATGCCTTTTTTGAGCGCGAGTGACACAAAATTATTAAACAGAATTCCTCAAAATTCACCTTATTTTCAAGCCGCAAGATCCTTGTTGTCCATGACTGCTCATGGAGGTGTTTATGCTCAAAATTTGAAATTTTTCAATTCGCGGCAAAGAAATATAATTGCAGATATTAAAGGGCTAAATGAAGAACAGCGACTGTTTGCAGAACAGCTGGCAAAATTAAGGCAGCCGCTAACTGCTGAAGAAAAATTCAATTTAGCTATCCAGTTTCAATCTTATCTAGGAAGGCAATTTGTACAACCATTATGTCTGTCTTTGTTACCGGATTATCCTGAAGGTTTTCAGGCTGTGAAAGACAATTTTTTGACGGATAATGAGTTCGAGCAGAATAGAGTACAAGCATTGCTTGCTGAGCAAGATGAAAATATCGAATCTGCTGAATTATATTGGCGGCAATGTATCAGGGTGCTTGCAGAGGAGGGTGCCGGTAATCATCTGAAGATCGCTTTAATTTTACGGCATCTGGCAGCCATCTTGCCAGAATCAGAACAGCTTGAATGTCTGATGGAAAGTTTACAATATGATTCTGACGACCAGGAGAGTTTGGTTCAGATTCTTAAACATTTTTGTCAGAAAAAACATCTTGATGACAATGACATGATCTTTATGGAAGAAGCGATTAAGCAATTTCCTGAGGATATTGAAATTCTTGGTTTTGCAACGCAGATTGCAAATCAAAATAACAACCAGGAAAAGGCGCTGGTATATGCAGAAAAAACCCTGCGGGTTGATCCTTTTAACAATAGTGCCAAACAGGTAATCGTTAGCATAAAAGTTGAGCAGATTAGAAATTGTCTGCAAAATAAAAATATACAGCAAGCAAATAATGCCATTCAACAACTAAAAACAATAAAGCTCAGTAAGAACCAGTATCAGCAGGTTCAATTACTGGAAGCATTTTTTTGTTTTGCAGGGCAAGACAAACAACAGGGTTTGGAAAAAATAGTTCAGGCTTTTACCAGTCAACAAATTGATCCACTAAATAGCCATTTTCAAGCTGCCATGGAAGCACAACTTGCTGGTTTGCCAGTGGCTACAATATTAAAAACACTTCCTTCACTAACAGGGTGTTTGCTATCCGTGCAGTCTTTTGAACTTCTGGTTAATACAATAACTCGATATGTTAATGATGAAGGTAATAATGTTTCATTGCATAAAAGTTTGGAAAAGATTAAAACACCGCTGAAACGATCATTGCAGCAAAGTATTTATGATGAAAATTTGCTGTTGGCATTTTGTGAAGCATTGATAAAAATCAAGCATTTTGAATTGTTGCGTTATATTTCCAGATTGGCACAAAAAAAGTGGCCAGCATCGAATTGGGTTTTTTATTTGGTCATCGCTGAAACTAATAACAATCCTGAGCAGTGTAGTATTCAACAGTATCTGGCTTTAAAATCTGAGTTAGCAGTTGCCCGCAAGCATCAAGAATATAGAATTGTGCTGATGCTTGAACAATATATAGAACATTATCTTCAGGCGCATCCACAACAAAACCTGGATATGATCGAAGATGCTTTTGGGGTTAATGACGCTGATTTTCAGGAACAAGAAGACGGGCCAATGGAACGGCTTTTTGGCAGGATACCAGATCACGAGTTTTTTTTACTGAATAAGGAAATGGCTGTTTTGGCTAAAAAACTTTCACCTGAGCAATTAGCTGGGCAGATGCTTCCCGGCCAAGACAATAGCACTATTTTATCGACAATGATGAAAGAGCCAGATTTGTACACGGCCATGCTGGTTCTGAAGGCGGCTGACAAATTGAATATTGAGATTAATGTGTCAAGTAATGAAGTGCTTAAATGTTTCGGCATTAACAAATAACCCTGGTTTTCTGGTAAAAATTATATGAAAACACCTTTTGATATTTTAGATGTTTCGATAGATGCGACAGGCGCAGAAATTAAACAGGCATATTTGCACCAAGTAAAAAAACACCCTCCAGATCATGACCCAGCTCAGTTCCGTACGATTCATGATGCGTATTTAAGCATCAAGGATAAAAAAGGTCGGCTGAGTTATGAATTGTTCACGCTGCCAAATGCTGAATTTGATGAACTGATTGAGAGAATGCTTCATTCTGATCAAACCTTGCAATTTAGTGCGGATCATTTTAATGCACTGCTTCAGGCAAGTATGAATGATGCTTCGTTACAAAATATTTTTACAGACGCCGAATTAAAATGAATACTGATCCTCCTCCTGAAAATGATTTACTAAAGGAGTTTGAAAACTACTTGAAACAGTCTGATCTTGAAAGTTTGTCATTGGGTGAACAACCAGACCTGAGTACCGTATTAGCTGAAATTTCAGGGCTGAAGAGTGAGGTCAAGGCGGAATCGCGACAGTTTAAAAAAACCCTGGATAGCTTTGATTCGACATTAACCCGTTTGCGGGATGATAACCAGATTTTATCTGAACAACTAGCAGAATCCAAACAACGTTTGGAAACGGAACAACATGAGTTAATGAAAACCATGTTGCTGGAAATGCTTGAATTGTATGATAGGTTAAATGCAGGTTTGGGCATGCTAAAAAAATATCGACCGACCAGGACATTATTTAAAAGCTCTAGGAAAAAAGATATTCGTTTAATCAGGCGTTTTAGAGAAGGTCAGGAAATGACTGTTAGACGGTTAGAGCAATTATTGTGGCAATATAAAGTGAAGCCTGTTGAATGTGTTGGCAATGCTTTTGATCCTAAAAAAATGCATGCTGTAGCAACAGCATTTGATTCAGACCAGGAACATGGCACGGTGCTTGAAGAATTACGCAAGGGGTTTTTATTTAAGGATAAGGTCCTCCGGTTAGCAGAAGTTAAAGTAAATAAAATCACGGAAATAAAATAATGAGCAATACAATTATTGGCATTGATCTTGGTACGACCAATTCGGAAGTGGCAATTATTGAGCAGGGTAAAGCCAAAATCATTGAGCACAATGACCAGAAAATTCTACCTTCTTATGTTGGTCTTGATGAGCAAGGCGAGGTGATAGTCGGTGAAAAGGCCAGAAACCAGTATTTGCTTTATCCGGAACGTACTGTTAAATCCATCAAAAGATTAATAGGGGAGGATACCCAGGTAAATCTAGCTGGCACAGCTTATACACCTCAGGAAATTTCAGCAATCATTTTAAAAAGCCTGAAACAAACTGCTGAACAATATTTGGGAAAAAAAATCAGCAAAGCAGTCATTACCGTTCCTGCCTATTTTTCAGATGCACAAAGACAGGCAACCCGTGAAGCCGGTGAAATTGCCGGCCTGGAAGTTGTCAGAATGATTAATGAACCAACAGCGGCAGCACTTAGTTATGGTGCAACTGTGGAACAAGCAAAAAAAATGTTGGTTTATGATCTGGGGGGCGGTACTTTTGATGTTTCAATCGTAAAGATAGAATCTGGCGTTGTCGAGGTGTTATCCAGCCACGGTGACAATCATTTAGGAGGAGACGATTTTGATCAGCAGATTATTAATTTTTTGCTGAACCATTTAAAAAATGTGTGCAAAACTGATATAAGCACTGACAGTCAGGCAATGGCACGCATAACCCGAGCAGCAGAGAATGCAAAAATCGTGCTTTCCGATCAGCCTTTTGTGAAAATTGAGGAAGAATATTTGTTGGAACATCAAGGTTCCCCAATACATTTATCAGTGGAACTTTCACGAGCTGAATATGAAGACATGATTGATGATTATATCGACTCCACTTTGGATGCAACCCATATTGCACTGAAGGGAGCAAAAATAGCGGCTTCAGAGATTAATGAAATTTTTCTTGTTGGTGGCTCAACGCGAACGCCCTGTATTCGTGAAAGATTATTCAATGAATTTGGCTTTGAACCACATGCAGAAATAGATCCTGATTTATGCGTTGCCATGGGTGCTGCTATTCAGGCAGCAATGATAGCGGGTGAAAAGGTTGATACAGTTTTGGTGGATGTAACACCCTACACCTATGGAACCAGTGCTTTAGGTGTTTTGCATGGCGAGTCTTACCCATTTACTTATGTTCCTGTCATTCATAAAAATAGTACCTTGCCAATTCGTAAAACAGAGGCCTTCACGACCAGTTACGATGGACAGGAGTTCGTTGATATCAATATTTATCAGGGAGAAGACCCTGATGCTCTGAATAACACCAAAATCGGCGAATTTCAGGTTACTGGACTGAAAGATACAAAGGCAGGCAATGTAATCACTTTAACACTGGAACTGGATCTCAATGGTATTTTGCATGTCTCTGCTCAGGAAAAAGATACCGGCCTGGAAAAATCAATAACGATCAAAAATGCTTTATCCCGTTTCGAAGGAGAAGCACTGGATAAAGCCAAGCAACGAGTTACATCCATGTTTGGTCAAATGGATTCCCGTCTTTTTGATGAAGACAAGCCAGAGTCAGAGCAGCCTAATGCACCGGAAATCAAAACAGCACGGGAATTAATTGATAGAGCTGAGAGATTATTCGATCAGGTTTCCAAAGAGGATAAAGAAGATATGCATGATCTTATTGAAGCTATAAATTCCCGAATTGAGGCGGGAGATATCGATGGGCTCACCGGTCCTGTCAATCAATTAAGTGATATTATTTATTATCTGGAATCTTGATGGAACGCTGTCCGGTTTGTCAGGCACGCATCGGAGACAAAAAAACTTGTCCAAGATGTAAAGCAGATTTAAAAACGGTTATTCAAAGCGAGAAAAGCGCAACATATTGGTTAGCAAAAGCAATTCAATTTTTACAGCACAATGAAATAGAATCTGCGATCAATGCGCTGGAAAAGTCATTATGGCTAAATAAAACATTACTCGGGGTGTTAGTAAGAGATTTCATGACCCGGGAACAAACCAACATCATTTTAGAGCTTTTGCAACAAAAAAACCTGACAGCAGCAAAAAAACATATTTACCTCGTCCGTCGACTAATTCCTTATAGCCCTCACTTACAACAGCTCAGGAGTTTTTTGGACTTTTTACTCTTCAGGTCTCATATTGCATCAGAATAGAAAAAACTAATAGGGTAGGCTGCTAAAATAACCTTCACTAACTGATATCAACAAATCAGAAGATATGGGTAAACTACTTTGGCATTTACCGGGGGCGGAGAGAAACGGTCCCTTACCCGAGTGGGCATATTAGTCACTTGACTAAATTGCGTTTCGCAACCATAATGCAACCAATACGCAATTGATGGAGAACTTTATTATGCCTGCTTTGACCATAAAGAATATCCCTGATGATCTCTACGATGAGTTAAAAAACATTGCAAAACAAAACCATAGGAGTATTAATAGCGAGGTTATTGTGTGCCTTAAACGCTCTCTCCTTCCTAAGCGAATCAGTCTAGATGAACGACTAAGCGCGATTCGGGCAATTCGCTCTCAGATTAAACCTAACACCATTACAGCAGAAGACATTGATCAAGCCATAAATGAAGGAAGGCCATGATTATTGCTGACACTAATATTATTTCTTATCTTCTGCTCCCGACTTCGTATACGGACTCAGTCGAAAATCTTTATAAAATTGATCCTGACTGGTCAGCCCCAATACTTTGGAAAAGTGAGTTCCGTAATGTTATGGCACTTTACCTTAGAAAGAAAATCATTACTCTGGAAAAAGCGATGCAGCTTCAAGATACTGCTGAGTCAGTTATAATTCAAAATGAGTATGACGTTTCATCGTCACAGGTACTCGCACTTATAGATGGGAGTACCTGTTCATCATACGACTGTGAATTTGTTGCTCTCGCTCATCATTTTGATACAAAATTAATTACTCAAGATAAAAAAATATTAAACGAGTTTCCATCTACTGCCATCTCCGTGTCCGATTTCCTCTCTCAACTATAGATTGATGTGCCAACACTTTTCCGGACACAAAATCACCTAGATTTGTAACGATTTTCATATTCCACTGGCGACAAATAACCATTCGCTGAATGGATTCGCTCGCGGTTATAAAACTTCGATCAGGATTAGCCTTTTTCGCTGCCAGATAAGTGGCTTCTCTTATTTTTAGAATCGCTTTGTCTTCACCGCTGTGGCGTTGATCAGGGGTCACAAGCTGAATACCACTATGTCGATGCTCCGTGTTATACCAGCTCACAAATCTTTCAACCCATTGTCTTGTTTCTTCAAGAGATTCAAAAGGCTTCGATGGATAGATCGGGCGATATTTCAGGGTTTTAAAC
>JALSJK010000091.1 GCA_026989395.1 Methylomonas sp. | reverse complement strand
GCTGATCGGCAAAAAGCTATTTTCATAGCAACACTCACCACGTTATTTAAGCATCGGGCTTGTCCAACAAACGGTTCAGATGGTGGCTCCGCGCTGCGCGCGAATCACCATCTAACCTTATTCGTTAGACCTAAGGTCAGCAATTTCAACGCCATTTATTATCCTATGGCACAGTCCCCGACAGAAGTTTTTTAGTATTTTATTGGCAATTGTACTTTCAAATTTCATCATTCGTGATAATGAAGCATCATCCAGGCTAAGAAGTTTAACGTCATCAGTTGCTGCCAGTACAGATGCTGTTCTCTTGATGTCTAAAAAAAAAGCAATTTCTCCAATGACTTCGCCCGGTGAAATGATTGCAAGTAAATGCCCGTCCCTTCTGACTTCTACAAATCCTGACAAGACAATAAAGATTGTTCTGGCTGTATTGTTTTTCTCGATAATCCTGTCACCTTTGGAACATTCTATAATATGACTTTTATCGATAACCCTTTCTATTTCGCTTTCGCTAAGCGAATCAAAGATTGGCAGTTCCTGATTTTTTTGTGGTTTGGCGTCATTATAAACCTGTTCGAGGAAATCTTTTGAGTCGAAGTCAGATCGGCTGATGATTTTAGAGCGGGGAGAAATTAATGTATTTAATTTGTCAACATGCTGACAATAGTTTAGGTCTTCTTCTGTGGTAAGCATGGCGAAGGGGGAGCCGACTCGTTGTAAATGAGTATAATCACCGACTATAAGAGCCATGGGAACCACTAATCCGATTCCAGGATAAGAATAGGTTTTTGCGTATGGCCGGAATCCTAATTTGAGGTAAGAATTTAGGTGATGCGGTTCGCAATCAAGAAGGACGACTTCTGCTTTTTTCTCAAGAATAAAGTGCATTACTTCTTTATACAAGCGTAAAGTAATGTTTGATCGGCGGCTTTGTTCTTCAACCATGAGTCGCTCAACGATACAAATTTTATTGGCTTGTAGGCGTTCCAGTAATGGATGCAGGTGGTATGCGCTTTTTAGGTTCTGGTCGAATTGGGTATCTTCACCCCAGAATAGCCGAAGTGTTCCAACTGCTTTACCCTGTTTAATTGCAATAGCGACATGTGCAGTTTTGTCATACTTATCTTTTAATTCTTTTTTTTGATGGTCGCTTTTATCTTTTAGTCTGCCCATCGATTCGACATAAACTTTATATCGAAGTTGATAAGAGGCTTCGAATTCTTGTTCGGTTTTGGCAAATCTAACGCCATCAGTTAGGTCATTCATAATCTTTTTGAATTAAAATTCAGCAAAAAAATATTTCTGTTGAAATTAGATGTAAATTTTATCTGTGTAACAGTAAGGTGCGGTAAATATTTTCTCACAGCTAATCATTAAGGAATCCTTATATTCTTAATATTAGCAGGAAGATTATAAAATGGAATGATCGAAGGAATATTGCCTTTATGGTGATTTGTGTTGTTATTGAATTATCCCCAATAATTGAAAGATTGATTCGAAGTTAAATACAAATTAGGGGCAAAGTTTTAACATTAAATATCAATAGCTTATATTGTCGCTTCTTGATCATACTATCAAGAGTAATGGTATAAGTTATTGATTCTAAAATGTAGGATGATTTTAGCTCTTAATTCACATTTAAGTGTAAAGTTTTAGTTAGGCGTTTAAAAATGGTATCGTAACAGCTATGGGGTTGATGTAAGCAATTCGGTGTTTCCGAATTTTGCATTCAAACGAAGTCTTAGTTTTGATGAAGTAATGGTTTTTCGGTTTCTTTGTATGAGTTGGTTATTTGTTGAAAACAGTTGTCTAAGTGTTTCTTTGTTCTCCTTTTTTATTTGGGAAACAATTTTCTCTTCTCGATTATCACGAATTATCTTTTGTAGTAAAGAAACGTAGTTGCAATAACGTAATTCTTCACGACCTGCTAATATTGCAAATGGGGAGCCTATACGTGTTAAATGTTCAAAATCACCCACAATAAGGGCCATCGGGATAACGGTGCCAATTCCAGGGTAATTGAAGGTTTCAGTAAATGGCTGAAACCCCAGTTTCATGTACGAATCTTTTTGTTCAGGGACGCAATTAAGCAATACGACCTCGACTTTATTTCGAATTACAAATTTCATCACTTCTCTGTACATTCTTAGCATTACAGTAGATCCACGATGTTTTTCATCTACCATAAGTCGTTCAATAATACAGATTTTAGTATCATCAAGGTGTTTCGTAAAAGGGGATAAATGATAGGCATTAGTCAAATATTGGTTAAAATGGGTGTCACCCCCCCGAAATAATCTTAAGGTGCCTATAGCTTTGTCGTTTTTTATTGCAACTACTGTATGGGCAGTTTGGTCATACTCATCACGTAGTTCTTTGTTTTTCACATCACTTTTCTCCTTCAGTCTTCCCATTCCTTCAACATATACTTCATATCTCAGTTGATAAACTGCTTTACGTTCATCATCAGTTAGCGCAAATCGTATGCCGTCTTTCATAATTACAATACCTTCAGATAAGCTTCTGGTTGGTTAAAGTATAAAAGGGCAATATTAAAGCCTTCTTAAGTGGAAACTTTTTTTTGGGTAACAGTGAAGTAAATCACAAAAAATATGTGAGTATTACCTTGATTTTTTGTAACTACTCAGCGTATTTATAGTTTCAATATCAGTAACTTATTACAGAAGACGCCGTAAATACGTCCGTGTAGGCTTGATTGTGTCATCCATGACACAGACACTTCTTCCATAAGCTACTAATATTTAATAATTTTAGTTAAATTAAATACGCTGAATAGTTACGATTTTTTTTCAGATCCTTAGTTTTTGATTTGAGAAAAATATCAGCTAATTAGTAAATTACAGCTATTTATTAAGTTTTATGATTAAGTGCATTGTCAATTTCCTAATATTTCAATCAGTTAAAATTGTCTTTCACGGAGAAAACGTCGCCGAATGTATCATGTGACGGTATTCCATTCTCTAAATTCAGTTGTTCTGTAAACCATGGCTCTTTCGCTTTACCAAGTCGTTCAATTGCTGCCCAGTTGTCTGTTCCGCAGAGCGGAGCGCAGAGTGAAATAAAGAATATGTCTGAGAGACGATGCTTTTTATGCCTATCTCTTCTGGGGTCTTCAAGTGCTCGAAAAATGATGAATAATGGGTGCAATAGGTTGGTCTGTCATTTAAAATCAAAATGATAGCCTTAATACATCATCTAAATTATAATTTAAGCCAGTTTTAAACCCGATTGCCCTAACAAGGAGAAGGCTAAGTATTGAAGAAAATACTTAAACCTAGTAGTATATTTAACCTTTTTCTAAAATAAAACCAAGTAATTTGGTCGATTTTACAGAAGTTTTTTAAATCTATGGATTTAACACATAAATTGAGGGTAATGTTGTGGAGCTAAACGGCGCACAAATTTTGGTCCAGAGTCTTAAAGATGAAGGTGTAGAATTTCTTTTCGGTTATCCCGGGGGGGCAGTTTTACATTTGTACGATGCGCTTTTTCATCAACAGGACATTAAGCATATTTTGGTGCGCCATGAACAAGGCGCCACTCATGCCGCAGATGGCTATGCGCGTGCAACCGGGAAGCCGGGCGTGGTATTGGTGACTTCAGGGCCAGGCGCAACCAATGCCGTGACAGGTATTGCCACTGCCCATCTTGACTCAATACCGATGGTAGTTATTTCCGGTCAGGTTCCAACCCCAGTGATTGGCAGTGATGCATTTCAGGAAGTTGATATGGTCGGGATAACCCGACCTTGTGTGAAGCATAATTTTTTGGTCAAGGATGTAAACAAGCTGGCTGAGACGGTTAAAAAAGCTTTTCATGTGGCAACTACAGGGCGCCCTGGCCCTGTTGTTATTGATATCCCTAAAGATATTACTGATCCAAATATTAAGGTTCCTTATAAATATCCGCGTAAGGTTTCAATGCGCTCCTATAATCCGGTTGTTAAGGGGCATAAAAAACAGATCAGGAAAGCGGTTGATTTGTTGTTGTCCGCCAAAAAACCGATGATTTATTCGGGTGGTGGCGTCATCCTTGGCGAAGCGCATAAGCAGCTGATTGAATTTACCCGTCTTTTAGGTTATCCCATAACCAATACCTTAATGGGGCTTGGAGCATACCCTGCAACTGATAAGCAGTTTGTTGGCATGCTGGGGATGCATGGAACTTATGAGGCAAATATGTCCATGCATGAGAGCGATGTTATTATCGCTATTGGTGCACGTTTTGATGACCGGGTAACGGGAAAACTTGATGAATTTTGTCCTTATGCAAAAATCATCCATATTGATGTCGATCCTGCTTCGATTGCTAAAAATGTAATGGTTGATGTGCCCATTGTCGGTGAGGTGAAGCCAGTTTTAGAAACCATGATCGAAATGATCAATGAAGATGAAAAACGCCCTGACAAAAAGGCTCTCGTCAAATGGTGGGAACAGATTGCAAAATGGCAGGCACTGGATAGTCTTGCCTATGACAGAAATAGTGATTTAATCAAGCCCCAATATGTGATCGAGCAATTATATGAAGTGACTAAGGGCAATGCTTTTGTTACTTCAGATGTCGGCCAACATCAGATGTATGCCGCTCAGTTTTATCACTTCGATAAACCTCGTCGCTGGATTAATTCTGGCGGTCTTGGAACTATGGGTTTTGGTTTGCCTGCTGCGATTGGTGTAAAGCTTGCTCATCCAAAATCAGATGTGGCCTGTGTAACAGGGGAAGCCAGCATCCAAATGTGTATTCAAGAATTATCAACGGCTTTGCAATATAAGACACCGGTAAAAATTGTCAATCTTAATAACCGATATATGGGAATGGTTAGACAATGGCAGGAATTTACTTATGAAAGCCGCTATTCCCATTCCTACATGGATACAATCCCGGATTTTGTGAAATTAGCTGAAGCTTATGGTCATGTCGGTATGCGTATTGAAAAACCTGAAGATGTTCGGTCGGCATTTGAAGAGGCTTTTGCCATGAAGGATCGAACCGTTTTTATGGATTTCATGACTGACAGAACAGAAAATGTTTATCCGATGATTGAGGCAGGAAAAGCCCATCATGAGATGAGATTGAGGGTTCCGCCCGGAACGCCGGTGGACAGGGAGTTGGCGTAATGAGGCATATTATTTCCATTCTTATTGAAAACGAATCGGGGGCATTATCCAGAGTAGCGGGTTTATTTTCTGCTAGAGGTTACAATATAGAATCATTGACTGTTGCACCGACTGAAGATGAGACTCTTTCCCGGATGACCTTGGTGACTTGGGGTGATGAGAATATTATCGAACAGATTACCAAGCAACTGAATAAATTGATTGATGTCGTCAAATTGATTGATTTGGCAGAAGCTGTTCATATTGAGCGGGAACTGATGATGATCAAAATCAAGACAACTGATGAAACGCGGGAGGAAATCAAAAGGATGTCTGATATTTTTCGGGGGAAGATAATCGATGTGGCTGCAAATAGTTATGTTGTTGAAATTACCGGTCCATCAGATAAACTGGATGCATTTATTGCTGCTATAGACGATGGTAGCATTATTGAAGTGGTTCGTTCGGGTCCGACTGGTATTTCGCGCGGAGAAAACGGCTTAAGGTTATAATACTTCATTACATATTTAAACTAATTTTCTTACTTTCGATTTACAAACAGGAAAACTCATGCAAGTTTATTACGACAAAGATGCTGACCTTTCAATCATAAAAGGCAAAAAGGTGGCCATTATTGGGTACGGTTCTCAAGGCCATGCTCATGCAAACAATTTAAAAGATTCTGGCGTTGACGTTGTCGTCGGTTTAAGGGCTGGTTCAACTTCTGTTGCAAAAGCCCAGGCAACCGGTCTCACCGTAAAAGAGGTGCCGGAAGCGGTCGCTGGTGCAGATGTCGTAATGATTTTGACGCCTGATGAGTTTCAGTCGCAACTTTATAAAGCAGAAATTGAACCGAATATTAAACAAGGTGCGGCTTTGGCATTTGCTCATGGCTTTTCAATTTTATACAACCAGATTGTTCCACGCGCAGACCTGGATGTCATTATGATTGCTCCGAAAGCGCCTGGACATACTGTCCGTTCGGAATTTACTCGTGGTGGTGGTATTCCCGATTTGATTGCTATTCATCAGGATGCGTCAGGTACTGCAAAAGAAATTTGTTTATCGTATGCTTCTGCAATTGGCGGCGGCCGATCCGGTATTATTGAAACGACTTTCCGAGATGAAACTGAAACTGACTTGTTTGGCGAACAGGCTGTATTATGTGGAGGAGCAGTTGAATTGGTTAAGGCCGGTTTTGAAACCCTGACTGAAGCGGGTTATGCTCCGGAGATGGCTTATTTTGAATGCTTGCATGAATTGAAATTAATTGTTGATTTAATGTATGAGGGCGGTATAGCCAACATGAATTATTCAATTTCAAATAATGCCGAATATGGTGAATATGTCACTGGCCCTAAAGTTATCAACGAAGAAAGCCGCAAGGCCATGCGAGAGGCACTGAAAAATATTCAAAAAGGAGATTATGCAAAACGTTTTGTTATGGAAGGAATGACGGGCTATCCAGAAATGACCTCGCAACGCCGATTGATTGCAGAACATCCTATTGAGCAGGTCGGCGAAAAATTACGAGGCATGATGCCTTGGATCAGCGCCAATAAAATTGTAGATAAATCAAAAAATTAACGCTATTGGTTTTTTCCGTTTTTGCGGAAAAAATGAAATGCTGTAATACTGAAAGCCTGTCACTTGACAGGCTTTTTTGTTTGTCTTGATACCGGTTTTTCCTGCATTTTCAAATTCCTTGACTATACTTAAATAAAGATTCTGCGGCTGAAAGAATCTTTTGCAGTGCCAGCTAAGACCTTTTGAAAAAATTCAAATCAGTTACCCAGGAAGATGACAAAGTCATTCAAGATTAATTAATCATGTATACCGAATTTTTTGGAATGGCGAAAAAGCCATTTTCCCTGATCCCGGATCCGGAATTTTTATTCCTGAGCCCCAAGCATAAAAAAGCCTTAACAACGCTTCAGTATGGACTCATGAGTCAGGCCGGTTTCACGGTTATAACCGGAGAGATTGGTTCGGGGAAAACCACATTAATTCGCAGTTTGCTGAGTAATTATATGGAGCAATGTGAAGTTGGTTTGATTACCAACACGCATAGCACTTTTGGTGACTTATTGACCTGGATTTTGGGTGCATACGATATCAAAAATGATACCAATCACAAGGCAGAGCGATATCAGAAATTTGTTGATTTTATCACCAAAAAAAACCAGGAAAATAAACGTGTCGTGTTAATTGTTGATGAAGCTCAGAATATGGATATTCAGACTTTGGAAGAATTAAGGTTGCTGTCCAATATTAATACCAATCAAGAAATTATGCTGCAATTGGTTCTGGTTGGACAGCCTGAACTGGTTGACAAACTTAATCGGCCGGAATTAGTCCAGTTTGCGCAAAGAATTTCCGTTGAATATCATCTCAATCCGCTTAGTTTTGAGGAAACAGAAAGTTATATTGTTTATCGTCTGAAAGTTGCAGGTGTTGAAGATCCGATTTTCAGAAAATCAGCTTGCGCAGCCATTTTTTATTACAGTGCTGGCGTACCTCGTTTAATCAATAATATTTGTGATTTGGCACTTGTTTTTGCATTTGCCCAGGATGCTAAACAGATTGGCTGGAAGACAATCGTGGATGTTGTGAATGAAAAGAAAACTGGCGGAATTAAAAGATTTAAAGGTAAACATGTACCAAAACCAGATTTAATTCAGCGTGCCGCCGAGGCGGAAAAATTACGCCGCGCCATTTTGGAAAAAACAGATGTGGATATTGCTAAGACTTTGTAAGCGATATCACTGAAAGCTTGCCCTGAATATTTTTTTCGTTATAGTGGGTAGTTATACTTCGCGATCACGGATGCGGAATTTATAGCGCACTGATTTATGTCGAGAGCAAGGCACTAAAACAGGCGCATAGCGAGCTACGCAACTGTTTTAGTAACGCAGCTATCGGCAAAAACTCAGTCGTTAGAAATCCGTAGTCGTGACCGCGAAGTATAATATTGATAACTCTTATCATTATTAGCGAACGAAAAAAATATGTGAAAAAAATGGCAGAAAATGAACAGCTCTGGGAAAAGCATTTCCCGAGGTTTTTTCAATGCAAAGATCCTTGTGTTAAACAATTAATAGCAGCAGCCAAAAAAGTTGTAATTCCTGCCGGACAACAGGTTTTTTATCCGGGCGGATCTTGTGAAAATTATCTTCTGATGCTCGCTGGTAACATTAAAGCCCAATTAATTGCTGAAAATGGTCGGGAAGTGTTGCTTTACCATGTTTTGCCAGGCGATTCATGTGTGTTGACTACGTCCTGTTTGCTTAGCGGTGAGTCTTATCCAGCGGAAGCAGTTACCGAGCAGGAATCGACCGCATTTGTAATTCCTGGAAAAATTTTTCATCAATGTTTGTCCGAATCCATTTTCTTTCAGCAGTTTGTATTCAATAATTTTGCCTCGCGGCTATCCAGCATTATCAACAGGATAGAGCAAGTTGTTTTTGCACCCATAGATTTGAGGCTCAGCAAGTTACTGCTGGCTTACAATACAAAGCAAATTAATAAGACGCATCAGGAGTTGGCTTCAGAACTGGGTAGTGCCCGCGAAGTGGTATCCCGGCATTTAAAAGTTTTCGAGGCAAAAGGATGGATACTGCTGCGGCGTGGAATGATAGAAATTATTGATGTCGTAGCACTGAAAAACCTGGGCTAGTATTGGCGCTATTCATTTCTTTGAGATTGTCATAAAGCTGTCATATTTTTCGTTCAAACTACTTCTGTATTAATTATTTATTTCAGAGTAGACAACATGAATCTTAAAATAAAAACATTGTTAACAAGCGTTGGTCTGGCATCATCAGTATTGTTGAGTAGCCCTGTAAGTGCCGTGCAAACAGTTGATGCAGGGATTCCAGAGTATCAGAAAGCCAGTGGCATATCAGGTAATTTGTCCAGTGTCGGTTCGGACACTTTGGCAAATTTAATGACGTTATGGGCTGAAGAGTTCAAGAGACTCTATCCTAATGTAAATATTCAGATTCAGGCGGCAGGATCATCGACTGCGCCGCCGGCGTTAACGGAAGGGACTTCAAATTTAGGTCCAATGAGTCGCAAAATGAAAGACAAGGAGTTGGATGCATTTGAAAAGAAATATGGTTATAAGCCCACTGCAATTCCTGTCGCCATTGATGCTTTGGCGGTCTATGTCAATAAGGAAAACCCAATAACAGGGCTTTCAATTCCTCAAGTCGACGCAATTTTTTCTTCCACCCGTAAATGTGGCTATGATTCTGATATTACCACCTGGGGGCAGGCTGGATTAGCAGGTACTTGGGCTGATAAATCAATTCAGCTCTATGGGCGGAATTCAGTTTCGGGTACCTACGGCTATTTCAAGAAAAAAGCATTGTGTAAAGGTGACTATAAAAATAATGTCAATGAACAGCCTGGTTCTGCTTCCGTCGTTCAATCAGTCACATCATCTGTTAATGGCATAGGTTATTCCGGTATTGGATATAAAACTTCAGGTGTTAAAGCAGTACCTTTAGCGAAAAAATCTGGCGGTGAATTTATTGAAGCAACGCCTGAAAATGCAGTTACCGGAACTTATCCTTTGGCAAGATTTTTATATGTTTATGTCAATAAGCAGCCTAATAAGCCTTTAGCGCCACTTGAGCAGGAATTTATTAAAATGGTGTTGTCTCAAAGTGGGCAGCAGGTTGTAATTAAAGATGGCTATATACCTCTGCCAGCAAAAGTGGTTGAGAAAACTCTGGCAGTTATTCAATAATCAGGAAATAATTCGGATTAAACAAGGATTGTTTAGCAAAGGATTGCAGCTTTATTCATTCCCATTCATCCCTCATGAGGGTTTGAACAAGCTGATTTAAAACAGGCTGGATGTGGGATCACCTTATCCAGTCTGTTTTTTTGTGTTGAACAATGCTTTTGTTTTCTATTGTCAATAGCGGCTAAATTTTTCCCATGACTGAAGTAAATCCCAATCAAATTAATAATTCTTCCTCCGGCTTGCAAAAAGTCAGTGCAAAATATCAAAAGTGGCGGTTGCTTAAAGACAGAATCACCGAATATGGCGTAGTAGCAGGTGGTCTTGGCGTTATTGTGGCAATTGTATTAATCTTTTTTTATTTGCTTTATGTGGTTTTTCCACTGTTTACTTCCGCTGAAACCAAACCGATTAGTCAATATTCGATTCCTGAAAAAACACTGGGTCAGACTGCATTTTTGGCTATGGAAGAGCAGAATGAAATAGCAGTCAGGTTCACCGAAACAGGAAAAGTCATATTTTTTACTGCAAAAGATGGTAAGACTGTCAAGATTGACGCAATTAATATTCCTGAGCAAGTTGAGGTAAGTAGCTTTTCTCATGGCAACCTGGCAAAAGGTACCGTTGTTTACGGGTTATCAAACGGTACTGCAATTGTTTTAAAACCAGTTTATAAAATTAGCTATCCAAATGATGTTCGAAAGATTACTCCAGTTTTGGAATATCCACTGGGTCTTGAGCCGTTAATTTTAGATGAACAAGGAAATGCTTTAACGCATATTGCCGTAAAAATGAGCGAGGATCAGACAACCCTGGTTGCCAAAACCTCAGAAAATACAATTTTGATGAGTCGCTTTATCAAGGAAGAGTCATTGTTTGGTGACGATGGGGAATTTGAACGTACTGATGTGATATTGGATGTGCCGGCAGAAACTATCAGTCATTTTTTGTTGGATAAAAGGCAGCAATACCTTTATTTGCTAGGCAGGCAAGGCGATATGACTGTTGTCGATATCAATAATGCGGATAATACTAAAATACTGCAAAAGCTGAGTGTATTGGAGCCAGATAGCCAGGTTACTGCGACTTCTTTTTTGACTGGAGAGCTTTCTCTGTTAATTGGTGATTCCAGCGGGATGGTCTCACAATGGAGTATTATTCGAGATGAGCATGGTCAGATTAGTCTTCAAAAATTAAGATCGTTCAAGGTTTCGCAAAAACCAATCGTTGCAATCAGTCCTGAACAACGAAGAAGAGGTTTTATTGCGATTGATGCGGATGGAGTTGCAGGGGTTTATCACACCACAGCTGAAAGGGAATTGATTCGTGAACGAGTCAGTGAACAAATGCCTGTATTCCTTACCTTATCACCCAGAGCCAATGCATTTTTAATGCAAACCGAAGATGACAAAATACATTTTTGGGGTATTAAAAATGAACACCCTGAGGTTTCATGGAGATCATTATGGGGAAAGGTTTGGTACGAAAGCTATCCAAAGCCAGACTATATTTGGCAGTCTTCATCATCCAGTAATGATTTTGAACCCAAGATGAGTTTAACTCCTCTGGTGTTTGGAACATTAAAAGCAGCTTTTTATGCGATGTTGATGGCAATACCGTTGTCGATTATGGGCGCTATTTATACTGCTTATTTTATGGCGCCTAAAATGCGCAAGCTGGTTAAGCCAAGCATTGAAATTATGGAAGCCCTGCCGACCGTAATATTAGGTTTCCTGGCAGGACTATGGCTGGCGCCCTTTGTAGAAAAAAATCTGTTAGGAATTTTTGTACTGTTAATGTTTGTGCCTTTAGGAGTGATTATTTTTGCCTGGTGCTGGCAGTTTGTGCCTCGCGCTATTCGTCATAAAATTCCAGATGGCTGGGATGCGGCTTTGTTAATTCCAGTCATTATATTGAGTGCCTGGGTGGCTTTTTTGATAAGCCCATCAATAGAAGACCTGGTATTCGATGGTAATATTCAGTATTGGATGAAAAGCCAGTTTGGTATTGGCTATGATCAGCGTAACGCGCTGGTGGTTGGTTTAGCAATGGGGTTTGCTGTAATCCCAACCATCTTTTCAATTGCTGAAGATGCAATTTTCAGTGTCCCAAAACATTTAACCGTGGGTTCCCTGGCATTGGGAGCAACACCTTGGCAAACCATGGTCAAGGTCGTGTTATTGACAGCCAGCCCGGGAATTTTTTCGGCAGTAATGATTGGGCTTGGTCGTGCTATTGGGGAAACCATGATTGTGCTGATGGCAACAGGAAATACGCCGGTGATGGATTTTAGTATTTTTCAGGGAATGCGGACTTTGGCAGCCAATATTGCAGTTGAAATGCCAGAGGCAGAAGTAGACAGCACACATTACCGAGTATTGTTTTTAGCTGCATTGGTATTATTTGTATTCACCTTTGTTTTTAATACCCTGGCGGAAATTGTACGCCAGAATTTACGTCAAAAATATAGTTCGTTATGATCAAAGCGTGGTTTAAAAGCGGTTCTCCCTGGGTTTGGCTGAATGCTGCTGCAGTCAGTATGAGTCTGATACTGGTTGTTGGCTTGTTGATTTTGATTGCCGTGAGAGGTTTGGGGCATTTCTGGCCGAAGGATATTGTTGAATACAAATATAATGAAGGTTCACAGCCAACCTTAATTATTGGTGAACTGGTAGAAATCAGCCGTATGACAGCAAAAGAAGCAAAAGCTTCCGGATATAAACTGCCTGACAATGCCAAATATTTGGAGCAGCGATTAATTAAAACGGGTAATCGTGATATTACAGGGGCTGATTTCCGTTGGATTCAGAGTCAGTACATTCAACAAGAAAGTTATCCCGAAGATTTGATTGTTATTGAAAGAAGAGAGTGGGGTAACTTTTATGGCCGCTTGATTGCAGTAAAAGAAAAGGGACAGATTATTGCTGAAGACGATCAGGCATACACAGTTGCGCAGCAGCGAATCGATCGTGCCCTGGGATTATTTGATGAAATAGAGCATTTACAGAAAAAAGAAATCGGTGCAATTAATTACGCATTGGAGCGATTACGTTTAAAACAAAGGCGTTTGCAACTTGAAGGAAAATGGAATGAGGCTGAAGAACAAACACTGGCAGCTGAAAAAGCCTCTTATAAAAAATCATATCAAGAGTTGCAAAGGCAATTAAGTCAATTAAATGAGAAGATTAGACGTGACAGTTTGGTGGTTAAGGAGGCGATGGGCAGAACGGTAGAGATCCCTCTGGCAAAAGTTGTGCAAATGTTACAGCCCAATGCGATGAATATTGTCGAAAAATCATGGCAATATGTCGTTAAATTCTTTGATTTTGTTTCTGAAGACCCGCGTGAAGCTAATACCGAAGGCGGTATTTTTCCTGCTATTTTCGGAACCATCATGATGGTGATGTTGATGGCTGTTATTGTTACGCCGTTTGGCGTGATTGCTGCTGTTTATATGCGTGAATATGCTTCACAGGGATTAATCATTCGTATAATCCGCATTGCTGTTAATAATTTGGCGGGTGTGCCTTCTATTGTTTATGGGGTGTTTGGTTTGGGTTTCTTTGTTTATATTCTAGGTGGCAATATTGACCAGTTGTTTTTCCCAGAGGCAGCACCTGCGCCGGTTTTTGGTACTCCCGGTTTATTATGGGCTTCCTTGACGCTCGCATTATTGACATTGCCTGTTGTGATTGTTTCTACAGAAGAAGGTTTGGCGCGTATTCCTAAATCTATCCGTGAGGGTAGTTTGGCCTTAGGCGCAACAAAATCAGAAACCCTATGGCGTACCGTATTGCCGATGGCCAGTCCTGCGATGATGACAGGATTGATTTTGGCCGTTGCTCGGGCAGCGGGTGAGGTTGCACCGTTAATGTTGGTTGGTGTGGTTAAAATGGCGCCTACATTACCGTTGGATGGTAACTTCCCTTTCTTGCATCTGGAGCGTAAATTTATGCATTTAGGTTTTCATATTTATGATGTGGGGTTTCAAAGTCCGAATGTAGAAGCCGCAAGGCCACTGGTATATGCGACATCTTTGTTACTGGTAATAGTTATTATCGGACTGAATGTTTTTGCGATCAGTATCAGGAATCATTTGCGTGAAAAATATCGGGCTTTGGAAAATTAAAAAAACAATTATTTTATAAGATGAAGATGATGAGTACAGAACAACTCAAAACCCATGCCATCAAGATAGGCTCAATAAAAGGATCAGGCGTCGAGGTAAAGCAAGAGACGCTGGAAACAAGTATCAGGATAGACAAGCTCAATTTGTTTTATGGCGAAAAGCAGGCTTTGTTTGATGTTGATATGGATATTCCGAAAAAAAAAGTTACTGCTTATATTGGCCCAAGTGGTTGTGGTAAATCGACTTTGTTACGCAGTATCAACCGAATGAATGATTTGGTCGATTCTGTCAGAATAAACGGGAAAATTTTTCTGGATGGTGAAGATATCTATGACAAATCGGTTAATGTTGCCGATCTTCGTCGGCGAGTGGGAATGGTTTTCCAAAAACCTAATCCGTTTCCCAAGTCAATTTATGAAAATGTTGCCTATGGGCTGAGAATACAGGGCATCAATGATCGTCGAACCCTTGATGAGACCGTTGAGAAATCTCTTCGTGGAGCAGCATTGTGGGATGAGGTTAAAGACCGTTTGAATGAAAATGCCTTGGGTATGTCAGGCGGGCAACAGCAGCGGCTAGTTATTGCCAGAGCCATTGCTATTCAGCCGGAAGTCATGCTATTGGATGAGCCTGCATCTGCACTTGATCCTATTTCGACCCTGAAAATTGAAGAACTCATCAATGAATTAAAAGAAAAGTACACGATTGTTATTGTTACTCATAATATGCAGCAGGCTGCCAGGGTTTCTGATTTTACGGCGTTTATGTATATGGGTAAGCTGATTGAATTTGGTAACACAAGTGAATTGTTTACCAATCCCAAGGAAAAACAGACTGAAGATTACATTACAGGCAGATACGGTTAAAAAGGTATAGCAATGGATAACAAAAAGATTGGTCAGCACATTTCCCGTCAATTCAATGAGGAAATGGAAGATATACGGCATAAGGTTTTAACGATGGGTGGCATTGTTGAAGAGCAAATTGAACAGGCTGCTCAGGCATTTATGCAGTGCAATCTTGAACAGGCAGAAAAGGTTATCCAGAAGGATGATTTGGTTGATAGTCTGGAAATAGAAATTGATCAGGAATGCACTGAAATTCTTGCAAGAAGACAACCTGCGGCATTTGACCTGAGAATGCTGATTGCAACACTCAAAATTATTACTGATTTAGAGCGGATCGGCGATGAATCTGTCAGGATCGCAAAAATGACTATGGCTTTGGAAAAAACAGAATACTACCACGATAAATATCATGAAATTCATCACTTGCTTGATTTGGTTAAGGGTATGCTGCATAACTCGCTGGATTGTCTTGCCAGGTTAGATGCAGATAATGTCATTGCAATAAAGATGGAAGATGAAAAGGTGGATAGGGAATATGGCAGTATTATCAGGCAACTGATTACCCGCATGATGGAAGATCCAAGAAATATTACCCGGGCATTGGATGTCCTTTGGACGGCGCGTTCTTTGGAACGAATTGGAGATCATTCCTGTAATATCAGCGAACATGTTACTTATATGGTTAAAGGCCAGGATGTCCGGCATATCAGCTGTGAAGAGCTGGAAAAGGTTATTAACAAGCAATGAAATTAAAGATTCTGGTTGTAGAGGATGAGCAGGCAATCAGGGAAATGCTGGAAATGATATTGGAAAAGGAGGGTTTTGAAGCAATAATTGCAGAAACTGCGGAACAGGCATTGGAAATTTTATCCGAAACAATCCCCGATTTAATATTGCTTGATTGGATGCTTCCGGGAATCAGCGGTATTGAACTGGAAAAAAAATTAAAAAAAAGTGACAGTTATAATGCCATTCCAATTATTTTGTTGACTGCAAGAGGAGAAGAAGAAGACAAGATAAAGGGGCTGGAAACGGGCGCTGATGATTATATAACCAAGCCATTTTCCCCCAGAGAATTAATTGCCAGAATAAAAGCAGTCGTTAGAAGAACCAACAAGTCTTTAAGTGTGGAACGAATTGTTTTTGGAAATTTACAGCTTGATGTTGAGCAGCATCAGATAAGGGTGGGCGATGAACCCTTAGATGTCAGCCCTACAGAATTCAGGTTAATGCAGTTTTTTATGAGTAACCCTGATAAAGTTTATAGCCGTAACCAGTTACTCGATCAGGTATGGGGTAGAAATATTTATATTGATGAACGTACCGTAGATGTGCATATTCGGCGATTAAGAAAAATTCTGGCTAAATACCAGCTTGATGAACTGATCCAGACAGTTCGTGGTTTTGGCTATCGGTTTTCATTTTCAGGAAAATAATTAATGACGCGATGGTGGAGAGAGATTACTCTCGTCATTTTACTTTTGTCGTTAGTCAGCATAATCAGTATTTTTACAGGCCATTTTGTTGAATGGCTTTTGCTTATCAGCGTTGGCTTACTGGCCTGGCAAACTATTCAGGTTAACCGCTTGGAGAGAAGGTTAAGTATCGGAAAGATAGGTAAGAATATTCAGGCAAAAGGAATATGGGAAGATATTTATTATCATCTGTATAAAATTAAAAAATCCGAAGCAAACAGAAAAAAGAAACTCGGTCGAATGATTGACCAGTTCCGTAAATCAACAAATGCTCTCCCTGATGCGGCTGTTGTATTAGGTAAACAGGGAGAGATTGAGTGGCTCAATAAATCAGCAAGAACTGTATTGGGCTTAAAAAAGTCTGATAAAGGCCAGCGTATTACTAATTTGATTCGGATGCCCCGGTTCGTTGAATACTTCAATGCCAAAGATTATGATAAAAAGATCAGCATTGTTGCTCCTGCTGATGAAAGCAGTATTTTACAAATTGTCATTGTTCCTTATGGCGCAGCCGGGCTGAGATTGCTGCTGGCGCAGGATATAACCCAGTTAAAAAAGATGGAGCTTGTTCGAAAGGATTTTGTTGCCAATGTTTCGCATGAATTACGAACACCATTGACAGTTTTAAAAGGTTATTTGGAAACTTTGCAAGACATGGAGGATAATTCTCCAATTCTAATACGTTCTCTTCAGCAAATGGAAGCACAAACTGAACGGATGCAAATACTGGTCGATGATTTGTTGATGTTGACTCGCCTCGAAACCAGGGCGAAACGCTCAGAATGCGTTGATATTACTGAATTATTAAAAAGAATTGTTCAGGAAAACCGTGTCCTGGAAACAGAAGCAGAACGTGTAACGCTGAGGATTGATAGCGATGCCAAATTACAAGGAGATCCTGATGAGCTTCGCAGCGCTTTCAGTAATTTGATTGAAAACGCACTAAAGTATTCTCCTCCCGAGACGATAGTAAAAGTTCGATGGTATGCAGTGGATAATTGTGCATGCTTTGAAGTTGAAGATAAAGGTGAAGGCATTGCTCAACTAGAGATTCCGAGAATTACAGAGCGTTTTTACCGTGTTGATGTCAATCGGACCACCAAAATCAGTGGTACCGGCTTAGGTTTGGCCATTGTTAAGCATGTGTTAGTCAGACATGAAGCAAAGCTTGATATTGACAGTACAATAGGCAAAGGCAGTTGTTTTCGGTGTTTGTTTCCAAAACGGCGGCTATGTTGACACATCACTTTGGCTAATTCTTTCTTTAGGCGTTTGTTTTCGTCATAAATAGGTTCGTCAGTTCTATCAGTATTTACTTTGGGTTTTGTATATTGGCTGATCCAGGTATGGAGAGTGCTACTGTTTACACCTAAATCACACGAAGTTTGAGCAATCGATTGGTCAGATTCAAGTGCTAACTTGACGGCG
>JALSJK010000090.1 GCA_026989395.1 Methylomonas sp. | reverse complement strand
GCACTGATTTTTGTCGAGAGCAAGGCACTAAAATAGGCGCATAGCAAGCTACGCAACTGTTTTAGTAACGCAGCTATCGGCAAAAACTCAGTCGTTAGAAATCCGCAATCGTGACCGCGCGAAGTATTTACAAACTATCCTGATGGGCATCATCAACTAGATTAATTTTTGCTAACAAATAATTAAATTTAAAAATCAGTTTGTTATAAAAATACATATTGGATTTGGCTGTTAGTAATCCCTGTTTCTTGCGTAATTGAGAGCGTCTTTTCAAAAATGAGAGACTTTACCTAACAGTTATCAAGTTTTGGTCTACACTTCAAGAACATTATAAAAAAACTGTTTATCTCACAGGCAATAAAACTTTAGGCAACAAAAGGTTAGACATGCGGAAATTTGAATTTGAAAAACAGCTGCACGAATATTCTCAGTGGCGGGATAATTTGGTACAAGCGATTGAAATGTATCAGGAGTGGCGTAATCGTTATGATTTAACAGATCCTCATAGTACTGATACTATTCTGAATATGCTGTCAGGATTGAAATCCGACCGTGTAACCCTGGCTTTTGCGGCCGAATTCTCCAGGGGCAAAACAGAGCTGATTAATTCGCTGTTTTTTGCGGAAACCGGATTGCGGTTGTTACCTTCTTCTCCAGGTAGAACGACAATGTGCCCGACAGAACTTTTCCATGATGCAGAGGGCGGAAATTATATTAGCCTGCTCAGTATTGAAAGTCGCCTGGAAGATACTTCACTGATTGAATTCAAGCATAAACCAGAACGATGGAAGAAGATTGAATTGGATTGTGGTTCTCCGGATCAAATGCAAAATGCCTTCAAGGAATTGATCGCTGTGAAAACAGTGTCACGGGATGAGGCAGAAAAACTGGGATTATGGAATGAAAGAGAGGCTGCCGAACAAGGAATTATTAATCCTGCAACTGTTGAAATTCCCCGCTGGCGACATGCAATGATAAGTTTCCCGCATCCGCTGTTGATAGAAGGCTTATGCATTCTTGATACGCCCGGATTGAATGCATTAGGAACCGAGCCTGAATTAACCTTAAATATGCTGCCTAGTGCTCAAGCAATTATATTTGTGCTTGCAGCTGATACTGGAGTCACAAAAAGCGATCTGGAAATGTGGCGCAGTCATATTTGTGCCGCAAGGGGATCAAGCAAACAGGGATTGGCTGTGGTCATGAATAAAATTGATGCCATGTGGGATGATCTTCTAGGTGAAAGTGGATATGACGTAGCTATTAAATCCCAGATTAAAAATTCTGCAGCAACATTGGGAATTGATGAGTCTGCCATTTTTCCTGTATCAGCAAAACAGGCATTGTTGGCCAAAGTAAAATCAGACACAGAATTATTGGAACGTAGCCGTTTAGGTGCATTAGAAGATTATTTGTCCGATGATATTTTGAAGCAAAGGAGGGAAATTTTGATGGAAAGGGTTTCAAAAGATATTGGTTTTCTGGTGACCGAATCATCTAATTTAATTGGTAAAAAATTAGCGAATGCCACACAACAGCTAAAAGAATTCAAAAAAGTCGATTTTGAGAATAAAGATTTAACTGGCAAGTTAATGGCCGAAACCCGTGATCGGCAGAACGTTTATTTGGAAAATGTTGAAAATTTTCAAGCCAGTCGTCGTGTTTTTGCTATTCAGGCAAAAATGCTGGTTGATTCATTGTCAAAAGACAGAATTGATGAAATTATTAGAGTCACTAAGGCGGAAATGTCCAAAAGCTTGACTACTTATGGTATGAAGCAGAATATGCGAAAGCTGTTTGACGAACTGCGTGACTTGCTACAGGATTCAGTTGATATAACCAATGAAACAAGGCGGTTGGTTAAAGCGATTCATAAAAAGTTTCAGGATGAATACGGATTTAAGGAAATTGAACCACAGTTATTCTCAATAAAAAATTATCAGTATGAACTGGAGCAGATTTTTGAGGAAGGTGAACGGTTCAGATCCAGTGCCAAAACAACCATGACTGAACAAACCATTGTCATCAATAAGTTGTATAGCACACTGATTGCCAAAGCCAGAGAAATTTTGAAAGAAGCGCATAAGGATGCCTTGACATGGAGTAACAGCGTCTTAACTCCGTTGATGCATCAAATTAAGGATCATAAGAAACAGATCGAAAGTCGCTTGCAGATGTTAAGAAAGATTAATGAATCCAAAGGCAGTATTGAAGAAAATATTGCTAATCTAGAGAGTGAACTGGATCCATTAAAAAGACAGCGTCAGGAATTAGCGACAATAATTAAGGCGATGAAGCTGGAGAAATTTCAAGCCGAAGAGCTGGAAAATGAACTGGAAGTAGCTTGAAAATTAGCCGGTTTTTTTAAACAACAAATCCCAAACGCCGTGACCTAGAGCAAGACCGCGGCGTTCAAATTTTGTTACAGGCCTGTAATCTGGTCTTTCACAATACATTCCATCTGAACTTTGATTGATTAAAGCAGGATGTTTTTGTAATACTTTCAGTATATGCTCTGCATAGTCGTGCCAATCTGTCGCGGCATGGAAATAACCGCCAGGTTGTAATTTTCTGGTAATCAGATCGATAAAGTTTGATTGCACGATACGTCTTTTGTGATGTCTTTTTTTTGGCCACGGGTCAGGAAAAAACAAATGGATTCCTATCAGACTATTATCGGCAATGTTATGTTCCAGAATTTCAACGGCATCGTGATTGAAGATTCTAACATTGTTAATTTCAAGCTGTTCCAGTTGTAATAGCAGATGACCAATGCCGGGTTTATGTACCTCGATACCAAGGTAATTATTTTCTGACTGGTTTGCTGCCATCTTAGCGAGGCTATCGCCATTACCAAAGCCAATTTCTACAATGAGAGGTGCTTTCCTGTCAAAAATTTCGGAATAATTAATAACTTTATTATTATATTCCAAGCCGTATTTTGGCCAGAGTCGCTCAATTGCTCCTTGTTGTCCCGGGGTTATTCGCCCTTGGCGACGAATAAAACTGCGAATTTTATGGGTATTCAATGTTTAGAAAAACAGTCCATCAATTGGTGAGGAAGCAGATGCAAAACGTTTGCGTGGCATCCGACCTGCAAGAAAGGCTTCCCTTCCAGCTTGAATTCCTTTTTTCATTGCAGATGCCATCAAAACTGGATCTTTAGCGGCAGCAATCGCTGTGTTCATCAGAACGCCATCGCAGCCTAATTCCATTGCAATAGCGGCATCTGATGCAGTACCAACACCTGCATCGACCAATATTGGAACAGTTGCGTTTTCCACAATGGTGAGAATGTTATAGGGATTGCGAATACCTAAACCTGATCCAATTGGCGCAGCAAGCGGCATGACCGCAACGCACCCAATCTCTTCAAGGCGCTTGGCTGCAATTGGGTCGTCATTGGTATAAACCATAACATCAAAGCCATCTTTTACCAGTAATTCAGCAGCTTCAAAGGTTGCTGCAACATCAGGAAATAAGGTTTTTTGATCGGCCAGAACTTCAAGTTTGACCAGTTTATGACCGCCAAGTAGCTCCCTGGCCAGTCGGCAAGTTCTCAGAGCATCTTCAACAGTATAACAACCTGCGGTATTAGGCAAAATAGTATATTTATCCGGAGAAATAACATCCAGAAGATTGGGTTCATCTGTATTTTGGCCAATATTGGTTCGGCGGATCGCCACGGTAACAATTTCAGCACCACTGGCTTCAATGGCTAGTCGAGTTTCTTCCATATCTTTGTATTTGCCGGTACCTACCAGCAGTCTTGATTGGTAAGTAACACCTGCAACCTGAAAACTGTCAGTTTGTCCACCTCCAATTGCTTGAACCACTTCCAATCGATCTTCATCTTTTAATACCTGAGTTGCATATTGATCGTAAGGTAAAATTTCCTGATTTAATTCGACCGCTATTCGTTTACCGGTCAATCCTAAATCATCAACAACATGCGCAACAGTAATATTGCCATCATATTGATGAATATTACCATTAACTACAATTTTCATTTTATTCAGCTCCAGATAGATCAGTTACAGTTCGTCGTGTTTGTACGGCTTGTGCCAAGTTTTTCAACAGCGGCAGAGTTTCTTCCCAACCCAGACAGCCGTCAGTGATACTTTGACCATAAACCAGATCCTGTCCATTACCCACTTGCTGGTTACCAGGCCTTAAATGGCTTTCAATCATTGCTCCAATTATTCTTTTATCGCCAGTGGCAATTTGTTCAGCAACATCTTCGGCAACGATAAGTTGACGTTGATACTGTTTTAAACTGTTTGCATGACTGAAATCAATCATGATATTGGGCCGGATATTCGCTGCTTCCATTCCTTCAGCAGTATGTTCGACACTAACTGCATCATAGTTAGGCTGGTCATTGCCGCCGCGTAAGATGATATGCGTATCTTTATTGCCTGAAGTAGAGAAAATAGCAGATCGTCCGGCTTTGGTTACGGAAAGAAAATGATGCGGGCGCATTGCAGCACTAATGGCATCAATGGCAATTTTGACGGTTCCGTCAGTTGCATTTTTAAATCCCACTGGACAAGATAATCCTGAAGCCAGTTCTCTATGGACCTGACTTTCCGTTGTTCTTGCGCCAATTGCACCCCAGGAAATTAAATCGGAAATATATTGGGGGGTTATTAAATCCAGGTATTCTGTCGCGGCTGGAATACCGGCTTCATTTATATCAAGTAGCAATTTTCTGGCAATCTTTAAGCCTTTATTGATATTAAAATTTGAATTTAGATCGGGATCATTAATTAGTCCTTTCCAACCTACAGTGGTTCTGGGTTTTTCAAAATAAACCCGCATCACAATTAATAAGTCTTGTTCAAATTCATCTTTGGCAGTTTTTAACTTCTGGGCATATTCCATCGCAGCCACTGGATCATGGATAGAACAAGGCCCGACAACAACGAGTATTCTGTCATCCTGGCCATATAAAATGTCGTGAATCGATTCCCTGGTATGATAAATCGTTTGAGTTGCACTTGCACTAATTGGTATCTGCTTGTGAATTTGTTCAGGTGGAATGACTTCTTTGGTTTCCTGAATCCTCAAGTCATCCGTTGTATATATTTTTTGCATGTTTTTGGTGCAATTAGATTAAGCGTTTGAAAATAAAACTATCTATTTTAACTTTTTTATCAGTAGATTGTTAGTTTTAGTCTTTTTCAATCAGGGCAACCGGGTAAACAAGCCATCGTTTTTTAGCCGATGGTAAGTTCACAATTTATTTTAATGTGTTTGTTCAGGGAATTACCTCCATTTCAGGATCAGTTATGGATTAAACTATAGTCATTTTACAATACGCTTTTTTTGCGAAGGGCAGTGTTGTAAAACCTTCCAATCGCTTACTATTGCTGTGTTTTGAGTCTAGTCCTTGACAAAAACTTGAGCACTCTAAACGGGGCATTTTCAAACGCAAAAGGTATAAAAGGCTATAATTCGATCACTTGATTTGTTTTCATCCTACTGAAGGGAAGTAAGTTATGGCATTAACCATTAAAAAACTGGCACAACAATGTGATGCTGAAATTTTCAGCAATACCAGTGAGACATTAATTGAGTCGGCAGCAGATATTGGTTCTGCCCAGAAGAGTCAGATAACTATACTTAACGACTTGAAATTCAGTAAATTTCTGCCAGATACAAAAGCAAGCGCTTGCTTTATGAACGAGGAGATGGCAAAACTTGACGTGCCGGAAGGTATGACAATCCTGGTCAGTAAAGATCCTGAAATAAGTTTTATCAAGGCAGTCAAGCTGCTGCATCCGGAGAAACAATACCAGCCGAAAATTGCTGAACAAACAGTTGTGGCTGAAACGGCAACTCTGGCAGATAATGTTTATTTAGCTGAGTTTTCCAGTATTGGTGAACGCAGTCAAATTGGAGAAAACTGTCAGCTACTTGCTGGTGTTAGAATTGGCGATCATGTCAAAATCGGTGCAAACTGCCGGATATATCCAAATGTTGTGATTTATGATCATACTCAAATTGGAGATAACGTTATTATCCATGCGGGTTCAGTCATCGGGGCGGATGGTTTTGGTTACAAACAACGGAATCAAAAACATATTAAAGTACCGCATGTCGGTTATGTAAAAATCGAAAATAATGTTGAAATTGGCGCCAATACCTGCATTGATAGAGGAACGTTTGGTGAAACTGTTATTGGCGAAGGCAGTAAGGTCGATAATTTAGTACAGATTGGCCACAATAATATTATTGGTGAAAATGTCATTATTTGTGGGCAGACCGGTATTTCTGGTTCCTGCCAGATTGAAAACAATGTTATTTTAGCGGGAAGCGCTGGGATTGCCGACCATGTGAAAATTGGGCATCATGCGGTAGTAATGGCGCGATCAGGCATTGCCAGTGATATTAAGGAATGTACACAGGTTTTCGGCAGTCCGGCCAAAGATAAAAAAGTAGCCTGGAGAGAGTTGGCTGCATTGGCAAAATTGCCACAATTAATGAAAACCATCAAGCAGATGGAAAGCCGATTACGCAAATTGGAAGAATAGGTATTGCTGATTACTTCCAGGATTACAAATTGGATAAAATATCATTCTGGCAGTCTAAAAAGTTTCTCATTAATTGTTTCAGGGTCTGGAAGCCTTTTTGAGCTTTTTCCAAGTCACCATTAAATATATGCCTTTCAACCAGGCCAGCATGGTACTCAAGATTAACCAGACCGCAACTGGCGACCGTTCCGTGGATTTCATGGATAAGCTTTTGCGCCTGGGAAGCTTGGTTATTATCTAAAAAACCAGTCAATTGTTCAATTTGCTTTGGCAAGGAAGCAAATAATTTTTCAAAAAGAGTTTTAGCCAGTTCCCGATTGCCCAGGGTCTTTTCCAGTAATAAATCGATATAAGTTTGGTGTAGATTTGAGCTGTCAAAATTCATAGGCAAACCTGGGAGGCTGTCAGATTAAGGATGATTCTACTGCGGCAATGGGTAATTGTCTCCTTTTTCCGATGTTTTTCGTATTAGATTATGAATTACAATTCAGTTACAGTTGTGATAGACAGAATGAAAAATAATTTATTGGCTAAAATTTCATGTCCGATTCAATTTTGATATGCTAGCAGCAGAGTAAAAATAATAAAGGGAGGAATGATGAAACTAAAATTTCGAACCGTAGTATGGATGGTGTTGGCAATTTCACTTCAAGGATGCGGATACAATACTTTACAAACAACGGATGAAGCAATAAAAGCAGCCTGGGCTGAAGTGTTGAACCAATACCAGCGCAGAGCCGATTTGATACCAAATCTGGTTAATGTGGTTAAAGGGTATGCTGCCCACGAAAAAGATGTCCTTACGGCTGTCACGAATGCCCGGGCAAAAGTTGGCGCCATTCAGGCAACGCCAGAGCTGATTAACGATGAAGCGGCTTTCAAAAAATTCAATGCTGCACAGAATGAAATGAGTTCGGCGCTGGGCAGATTATTACTCGTTGCAGAAAAATACCCTAATCTAAAAGCTGATGGAGTTTTTCGCGACCTTCAGGCGCAGATCGAAGGCACTGAAAATAGAATCGCAGTGGCAAGAAATCGTTATATCAAGGCAGTCCAGGAATATAATGCAACTGTCAGAAAATTTCCTTCAAACCTGACTGCGATGATGTTTGGATTTAAAGTCAAACCTACATTTACCGTAGAAAATGAGCATGAAATTTCCAAACCGCCCAAAGTGGATTTCAATTTAGCACCCAACCCTGCTCAATAAACTGATTTGGTTCCGGTGTGTTTATGAACACTTCCTCTTTATATCAGCGTGTTCTGATTACCTTTTTGTTTTTTTGTTTGCTAGGCATAAAAAATGTCCAGGCAGAGCAACCGATTCCTGAGTTTAAAAGCAGAGTAGTTGATTTAACCAACACCTTATCGACCACCCAAAAACAACTTCTGGAAGAGCAATTAAAACAACTTGAAAAAACCAAAGGCAGTCAGCTTGCAGTTTTGATTGTACCGACGACAGCGCCAGAAACTATTGAGCAATATGCAATACGGGTTGCAGAAAAATGGCAATTAGGCAGAAAAGGAGTTGATGACGGGGTTTTACTGTTGATTGCCAAAAATGATCGAAAACTTCGTATTGAAGTAGGTTATGGACTTGAGGGTGTTATACCAGATGCTATTGCTAAAAGGGTCATCAGTGAAATTATCACTCCATATTTCAAAGTGGGTGATTTTTACGGTGGTATTGTTGCTGGCGTTCATCAGCTGACTAGGCTGATAGAGGGTGAACCTTTACCAGCTCCAAAACAGCAGGATGATTATCGGGAGCCTGGAGTTCAGGATTTGCTGTTTTTTCTGGTTTTTATTCTGTTTTTTGCGCCAGCATTCAGATCGCTATTTGGCCGATTAATTGGATCAGGTGTTGCAGGTGGCATTGCCGGACTTTTAACCTGGTCAATTACTGCAATATTGGTTGCCAGCATTTTAGCTGGAGTCGCCGTTTTTTTTCTTGCCTTGATGTTTACCAGTGGTGGAAGGAGTAACTTTCCCGGTGGCCGCGGGGGATATTATGGCGGTGGCTTTGGTGGTGGATGGTCCGGTGGTGGAGGAGGCTGGTCAGGAGGGAGTGGATTTGGAGGTGGAGGCGGCGGCAGTTTTGGCGGCGGCGGCGCTTCAGGAGGATGGTAAGATGAAAATTAGCCGTTTGTTTAAACATTTGTTATACCCACCCTGGCTGGTTAGGCGTAGATTTCCGCCTGCGTCTTTAAAAAAAATAGAAAAAGCAATTCAACATTCAGAAACCAGACACAGCGCTGAAATTCGGTTTGCTGTTGAAAGTTCATTGAGTTTTATTGAACTATTGCAAGACACAAGCTGTTTTGATCGTGGTGTGGATGTGTTTTCTGAGTTAAGAGTGTGGGATACCGAGCTAAATAATGGCGTGTTGATTTATTTGTTGTTGGCTGATCGAACCATTGAAATCATTGTTGACAGAGATGTAAACAAAAAGGTTGATTCCAAGGAAAGGATACGAATTTGCCGTTTGATGGAAAGCTTGTTCCGAAATAAGCAGTTTGAAACGGGGGTTTTAAAAGGGATTGAAGAAATTACCCGGTTATTGATTACTCTTTATCCTGCAAATGCTGAAAATATCAATGAATTGCCGAATAAACCAGTAATACTATAGCTTGATTATGGCGCTTCCATGCACCATAAACCTCACTACTTTGTAGGTCGGATTAGCGGTAGCGTTAACCCGACAAAATCCAGAAAATATTGGGTTACGCTAACCCAACCTTGTATATTCAAGGCAGTGACCGTAAATCAGGATAGATTTTCAGAATACCTTAGGAACATACAGGAATAACTTGGACAACTGGTTTGTCTTTTTATCCGTCTTCTGCGTTTTAGCAACAGTTATATAGCTTGCTATGCGTCTGTTATCACGCCTTGAAGACAAACAAAAATCCTGCGCCAGTTGTCGAATTTATTCCATGCGCGTTCCTTAATCATCAAGTATAAAGGTGAGTTTCAAATTCACTCGGTATTCGACGATTTTGTCTTTTTTGACTACAAGCTTTTGTTCTTGAACCCAAGCCCCTTCGATATTTCTGATTGTTTTTCCTGCTCTTTTAATGCCTTTTTCAATTGCATCTTCAAAACTTTTTTTGGAACTGGATGATATTTCAGTCACTTTAGCAACAGCCATGAGAACTCCTTGTTATTAGTTTATTAAATTGAGTTTTACCTATATCATTTTTTTAATGTCTATGGCAAGCATTGAATGCTCGATGATGACGTAGAGCCGATCAATCCGTCTTTTAGACTGAAGAAGAAAGAAGACCTTCCAATTTTAACCAATCAAACGAATTCCCCGGATCAGTTTTACGGCCTGGCGCAATATCGCAGTGGCCAGTGATGGACTGCTTATTCAGCTTTGGGTAATTTTGGATTAGGCTGGTAATCAATTTTCCCAGTTGAAGATATTGAATTTCTGTGTAATCAGTAGTTTCCGTTCCTTCTAGTTCTATGCCAATGGAAAAGTCATTACATCGGCTGCGGCCACAATATTCAGATTGCCCTGCATGCCAAGCGCGTTTATCAAATGGCACATACTGAGTTATTTTTCCGGCGCGATTTATTAACACATGGCAGGAAACCTGTAGTTGATGAATTTCTGCAAAATAAGGGTGATCCTCAGGATTTAATTGATTGGTAAACAGCTGTTCAATGTGCGGAGTCTCAAATTCACCGGGCGGCAAGCTGATGCAATGTATGACAATCAGGGAAATGTCATCAATATCTGGTCTCTCATCATGGTTAGGCGACAAAATTTTTTCGGCATTTTGTAACCAGTGGTGTTTAATAAGCATGACTTTATTTTAGAGTAATCAAATCACGAAATGAAATTTAATCAATCATTGGAAGAGACTGTAAAAACTTTTTTGGATGAAGATATAGGCACTGGCGATGTTACAGCGGCGATTATTCCTGAACATATCCTTGCCGAAGCATTGGTAGTATCCAGAGAAGATATGCTGGTTTGTGGGCAGCGCTGGTTTGATGCCGTTTTTACGCATCTAGATGATAAAATCAGTATTGATTGGCTGGTTGCAGAGGGTGAATATATAAAAGCCGACAGCCAATTATGTCATTTAACTGGTAATGCAAGGGCATTATTAACCGGGGAGCGAACTGCCTTGAATTTGTTGCAAACCTTGTCTGCCACTGCAACGATCTCACATCACTATGCCTTTGCAGTAGCTGGAACGGGTTGCAAGGTGCTTGATACCCGAAAAACCATTCCCGGCCTGCGAATGGCACAAAAATATGCAGTTAGATGTGGCGGTTGTTATAACCATAGAATCGGTTTGTTCGATGCAGTTTTAATCAAGGAAAATCATATTATTACCGCAGGCTCAATCGCCAAGGCAGTCGCTAAAGCCCGGGAAAAGACCGATGTTCTGGTTGAAGTGGAAGTTGAAAATCTGGATGAGTTTCAGCAAGCTCTGGATGCCAAGCCTGATCGCATTATGCTTGATAATTTCTCTTTGTCTGCATTGCGCACAGCAGTTGAAAAAAATGCCGGGACCGTCGAACTGGAAGCTTCTGGTAATGTCGAACTGGCTAACATCAGGTCAATTGCCAAAACCGGTGTGGACTATATTTCTGTCGGTGCTTTAACCAAGAATATAAAAGCGATAGACTTGTCGATGCGCATTCAATTCAAGGAGTAATGATTATGTCAGAAAATCTTACCGAAATTTTCAAATACATCATGCATGGGGTTTATATTATTGGGGTTGCCAGCGGCGATCAAAAAAATGCTTTCACTGCCGCTTGGGTGATGCAAGCGTCATTTGACCCACCGCTGCTGGTTTTCAGCATTAATCCTAAAAACCGCTCCTTCAATATTTTGAAACAAGGTGGGATTTGTTCGATTAATGTTTTGGATTGTGAGCAAATGGAACTGGCCGAGCATTTTGGCCACTCCTGTGATACCGATAAAATGACAATCTGTAAGTGGCAAAAAGCAAAAACAGGCGCACCAATCTTAATGGACAGCTTGGCTTATTTTGACTGTGAAGTTAGTCATTATGCAGATGCCGGGGATCATCAGCTGGTTATTTGTCGGGTAGTCGATGCGGCGATATTGGATGGTCAAGGTTCGCCAATGTGTTACAACATGACGGGCGACATGGATAAGAGCAGTGAAATTTTTCCAGAAAAATTATAAGCAGAACTTTGCGAATGAATTTTATTCGGGAATCTGAATTGCAGCGGACAAGGTTTGATTGATACTTTCAATATAGCGATCAATAAGATGGTCGTTGAAATAATCAAATTCATACTTTTTTAATGCTGTAACAAACCCTTTCCAGAGATCAGCGCTGCGTTGTATTTTATTCAGTTTTTTTAAATGTCCTTGTGAATCCAGATACATTTCCTTGCCGGCATGACGAAACCCAAGCCATGCTGGAGGCGCCCGGGTAACAACATCGTTATTGTTGACCCAGCGGTAGAAGTCAATCTTGGCATGATTCACATAACGTCTTGTGCCAATTCGTGGACTTCCAAATGTGTGTACCTGCTCAGGACTGGTTTTTATGTGTGATAGCAAGCAGCGGCCAGCACAAATTGCAGCCATGGCTCCGCCTAGTGAGTGGCCGGTAAACCATAAGTTTTTATCAAGCGTTTGTTGGTCCTGAGATAACATTTCTTTTATCATTGGCCAAAGATCATCCACTTCTTTTTTAAAGCCTCGATGAACCCGGCCAACGGTTTCAGCCAATACTTTGGCAACATTAAGATCAGCTTTTATATCATTCCATTCATTGGGTTCTGTGCCTCGGAATGCAATAACAATATCATTGTCATTTGCAAAGGAATAGGCCTGGGAACCGTCATTATTATAAAAAACCACATCATCAAACCCGAGCCGTTTTGCAGCTTTTTCCGTTTGCTTCGGAGGCAGATAAGAAATCATCGATAATTCAGCAAACAACAACGCCCGCGTGATTAACGGGTAATCCGAAAGACTGCCCCTTACGGTTGAGTAGAGCCTGATTTGACCGGCCGTTTGCTCCGAAATGGGTTGCTGACTTTGGCTCATTTGTGTTGTTTCGTTACAAATGAGCATATTTTATAGAAATTTATCTCTGAATAAGATAAAAATTTTCGCTTTTCAGGTAGAGGGATATTGAATTGCTAAATTTAGATGTTTACATGCAAAGATTAATAATAAACAGCCACTAATTTATAAATTAGTGGCTGTTTATTCTTCATTATTTCAATTTTCGAGATTAATCAATGTTCTTTTTCGACTTCGTCTTCTTCATCTTTTTGGATTGCTTGCAGTTCAAGAGACCCGGCAGCGCTTGCAGCACTTTTGCCTTCGGTAGCAGAGCCTCGGCCTTCACTTAAATTGATTTTCAATTTCAGATTATTAGGAGAATCTGAATTTTGAAGTGCTTCATCCAAAGTAATAGTGCCTTCTTTATAAAGACGCATCAAATGGCTGTCAAAGGTCTGCATGCCGACATTTTCTGATTTTTCCATGGCTTCCTTAAGCATGTGAATTTCTCCCTTGTGAATCAAGTCTCGAACCAGTTCGGTTCCCAACAATATTTCAATAGCGGCTGTGCGTTTGCCATCGACAGTAGGCACTAAACGCTGTGATACAAACGCTTTCAGGTTCAATGACAAATCCAGTAACAATTGATTACGGCGTTCTTCCGGAAAGAAATTAATAATTCTATCCAGTGCCTGATTGGCATTATTGGCGTGTAGTGTGGAAAGACATAAATGCCCTGTTTCGGCGAATGCCAAGGCATGTTCCATAGTTTCCTGGGAGCGGATTTCACCAATTAATATGACATCAGGTGCTTGGCGTAATGTGTTTTTCAAGGCATCTTCATAGCTCATGGTATCAACGCCGACTTCCCGCTGATTGACCAGGCATTTTTTGTGCGGATGGATATATTCGATCGGGTCTTCAATGGTGATGATATGGCCTGAGGAATTGCTGTTGCGATGGTCGATTAAAGCGGCAAGAGATGTTGATTTCCCAGACCCGGTGCCGCCAACAAACAAAATAAGTCCTCGCTTGGTCATAATGCTTTTCTTGAGAATCTCTGGTAAACCCAGATCATCTGCGTTAGGAATTTCAACTTTAATATTTCGAATAACCAGGGCAGGACTATTTTTTTGTTGGAAGATATTGACCCGAAACCGCCCTATTCCAGGTTCAGAAATGGCCAGATTCATCTCGGGAATATGCTCAAACTCTTTTTGCTGCTCTTCATCCATCAGGCTATTGGCAATTTCCCGTAATCGCTCCTTGGTTAGTTTGATATTTTCCAGGGGTTTTAAACTACCCTGAAATTTCGCCGCCGGCGGGGCATCGACTGTTAAATATAAATCAGAGCCATCTTTCTGGACCAGGATTTTCAAATAGTCTTTAAATTCCATATCTGCTTTACTGTTGGTTAATGTTCGATTAAGTGTAGTAGAACTTGCATTCATGGCGAGTCCGAAAAGCGTATAATGCGAATGTTTTAGCAAATTTATATGCGTTAATTGAATGAACAAGCAAAGAAAAGCGGTGGCGCTTATTTCCGGGGGGCTGGATTCCATGTTGGCGACGAAAGTGATTATGGAACAGGGCGTGCACGTTGAAGGAATCAATTTTTTTACCGGATTTTGTGTGGAAGGTCATACCCATGCGATTAAGAAAAAAGACAAAGCCAAACCAAAGCGCAATAATTCCTTGTGGGTTGCTGAGCAGTTGGGCGTCAAATTGCACATTGTCGATGTAATTGAGGAATACAAAGATGTTTTGATTAACCCCAAACACGGCTATGGTGCCAATCTGAACCCATGTTTGGACTGCAAGATTTTTATGGTCAATAAAGCCAAGCAATGGATTGAAGAAAATGATTTTGATTTCATTATTACTGGCGAGGTCATGGGACAAAGACCGATGTCGCAGCGTAAAGAAACTATGCCAGTGGTAGCTAAGGAATCGGGTGCTGATGAACGTTTGTTACGGCCGTTATGTGCAAAAAACCTGCCTGCTACCCTGCCAGAACGTGAGGGTTGGGTGAATCGGGATGAATTGTATGATTTCAGTGGCAGATCGAGAAAACCGCAAATGGCTTTGGCTGAAAAATACGGTTTTGTTGATTATGCACAACCAGCGGGCGGTTGTTGTTTTTTAACGGATGAAAGTTATTCAAAAAAGCTGGTGGATTTGTGGCAGGCGCGAGGCAACAAGGAATATGAGCTGGATGATGTGATGCTGCTAAAAGTCGGCCGCCATATTCGGCCCCAGCCACATTTTAAAATGATTATTGCGCGTGAAGAAGGCGAAGGCCGGTTTTTGCAAGGGTATAAGAAAGATTTCATTAGTATGAATTGTATTAGCCATAGCGGCCCGTTAACCTTGCTGGACGGTCAGCTTTCTGAACAGGATTTGCAATTGGCCGCACAAATTACTGCCCGATATGGTCAGGGCAGGGATGCAGAACAAGTTGAAGTTAATATTCATCTGCCTGATGGCACAGAGAAACAAATTTCTGTAAAACCGCTGAAAGCAAGTGAAATTCCGCAGGAGTGGTTTGTATGAGCCGAGAAATTCTCGATGCCCGGCGTTTATTATGCCCGTTACCAGTTATTCGAACACAGGACAAAGTCAAAAAAATGCTTCCCGGACAACAACTGGAAGTCGTTTGTACTGACCCAGGGGTAATGCAGGATATTCCTGCCTGGTGCCGCATCAATGGTCATCAGGTATTAGAAACTATTACCAATGAGGGTGAGTATATTGTGGTTTTACAGGTTGGTGAATAATGGTTAAAGCCTATGATGCAGAGCAGGTGACCAGAGTTAAGTCCAGGGTGACTTATATTGCGGCATTGGTCAATATTCTATTGGCTAGCATAAAAATTACTTTTGGCTTTATTGGCAAATCTGAGGCATTGATTGTTGATGGCATTCACTCTCTGGCTGATTTGCTGACTGATGTGTTTGTGCTTGTTGCAATCAAGCTCGGCAGTCGCGAGGCAGACCATGACCATCCTTATGGTCATCGGCGTTATGAAACCATTGCCACGGTGATACTTGGCGGGGCATTGTTTGTGGTGGCGGCGGGTATCGCCTGGGATGTGATGGAGCGTATTTTGCATCCGGAGAAGCTTTTGGTTCCGCAGAAAGAAACCTTGATTATTGCTGCCATCTCTATTTTAGCCAATGAATGGTTGTTTCAATACACCAAACGAGTCGCTAAAAAATCCCGTTCTAAGCTACTATTGGCAAATGCCTGGCATCATCGCAGTGACGCAATTTCTTCAGTCGTGGTGTTATTTGGCATCATTGCTGTGTTGTATGGCTATCCTTTTGCCGATGCGGTTGCGGCAATTATTGTGGCTTTGATGGTAGCAAAAATTGGGTTGTCATTGATTATGGAAAGCGTCAAGGAATTGGTCGATACGTCATTATCAGATGCACAAATTAACGATATTCGCCGGGTGATTAAATTAACGGAAGGAGTCAAAAGTATTCATTTGTTAAGAACCCGGCAAATGGGAGAAGATTCATTTGTTGATGCCCATATTGTAGTTGATCCAAAAATCACTGTGTCTGAAGGCCATATGATTGCCGATACCGTCAGAGATAATTTGAAAGCACAGTTTGACGATATTGTTGATGTTTTGGTGCATATTGATCCAGAGGACGATGAATTCAAGCAAAACAAGGGAGAATTGCCGAGCAGAAAACAGATCAATAAAATTCTCAAGCAATACCTTGGAGAACTAAGTGATGATTTAGATTCCAGAATTCATTATCTGGATGGCAAAATTGAACTGGAAGTAATTATTCCAAAAGTGATATCCATGCAATCTGATCTCGTGAAACAAATCAAAGATAAATGCATTCAACTAGAAAAAGACAATGACTTGATTGATCGGGTTATCGTACTTTCCAAAAATTAAGTATCAAAACATAAATGATATAATTTTACTGAATATGTGCCCGCGATAAATGAGCTATGAAGATCACGCTTTCAATTGATAAAAAAACAGTCATTGTTGCCAGAAAAACTTCCGCCTCAATGGAAAAAGCTTGAATCAAATACGTCAAGAGGATCTTGAGAGGTAAACGCAAGAACAAGTGACCATAACCTTGTTCTTAAAATGCATGAATTTTTTGAGGTAAACAATGGCAGTTGGAAAAAACAAATTTCCTGAAATGAATCCCATTCCGGGGATAAAGCTTGGAACAGCAAGTGCGAATATAAAAAAAGACGGCGGTACTGATTTGTTAGTCATAGAAATGGCTGAAGGATCAACTTGTGCCGGTGTGTTTACCCAAAATGCGTTTTGTGCAGCGCCAGTCATTGTGGCGAAACAGAATTTGCCAAACCTGCCGCGTTGGCTATTGGTAAATTCTGGCAATGCTAATGCAGGTACTGGTCATCAGGGCATGCAAGATACCTGGGAGACTTGCGGCAGTTTGGCTGTTGCGCTAAATGGAAAAGTTGATAAGGTTTTACCTTTTTCAACCGGCGTGATTGGGGAGCCACTGCCGGTTGAAAAAATTAAAAAAGCCATTCCCTTGGCTGTTCAAAACCAGGCCGATAACAACTGGGATGCCGCTGCAAAAGCGATAATGACCACAGATACCTTTCCGAAAGGATCAGCCCGGATAGTAGAAGTTGACGGCAAAACAATTTCCATTAGCGGAATTTCCAAAGGATCTGGAATGATTCAGCCCAATATGGCGACTATGCTGGCTTTTATTGCGACTGATGCAAAAATTTCAACCGGGTTATTACAATGGTTTGTGGACAATTTAGCTGAAAAAACCTTCAATCGGATTACCGTGGATGGCGATACCTCAACTAATGATGCTTGTATTCTAATGGCAAGCGGACATTCCGCAGCTGATGTCATTACTGAATCCAGTGCTGGTTTTGAAGCTTTTTATGCCGCTCTTCAAGAGGTTTTTCAGGAGCTTGCTGAAGCGATTATCAGGGATGGCGAAGGCGCAACCAAATTAATCCGGATTGTTGTTGAACAAGCGCGGGATGCGTCAGAAGCAATCAGGGTTGCTAAAACGGTTGCACATTCACCGTTGGTTAAAACCGCATTTTTCGCAAGCGATCCAAACTGGGGAAGGATTCTGGCAGCTGTTGGCCGGGCGGATGTTGAGGATATCGAGATTGAAAATATCGTGATATTTCTGGGCGATGTTTGTATCGTCAGAAATGGTTGCCGTGTGGACAGTTATACCGAAAAAGCCGGTCAGGAAGTCATGGAACAGGAAGACATCACGGTGACAATTTTACTTGGCCGGGGGCAGGCAAAAGAAGAAGTGCTGACTTGTGATTTTTCTTATGATTATGTGCGGATTAATGCTGAATACAGAAC
>JALSJK010000089.1 GCA_026989395.1 Methylomonas sp. | reverse complement strand
ATTCTAAAATAGGTTGAATCTTTTCAAATTGTTCTCGACTTATATCACTCGGGTATCTTTTATCTTCCATCGTTCATCTTTCATTTTGTTAAATGATACTATTAATGTCAGATCTTGAACAGGTTCTAACGTCAAGGTTGTGATGCAATTCATGCTTTTTCGATTCTAGGAGAATCACTACACGGCCTTGAGTAACATTTGTTTTTTTGTATCAACAGCTTTTTTGATTGCGTTGCGTATTTTTCCATGTCTGCTTGATTAAACATATCGAGCAAATAAACCCAAGTTAGTGCAACTAATCTTTTACTCTAGATAATTGCACAACATTTTAGAAAAAACCTACAAGGGAAATGAAGCATAGACAAAACATTAAGCTTCAAAAAATCCCTTTCTTGGCATAAGAGTACAGAAAACGGTGACATAAATGCATGACTTACTTGATATCTCAGGCTTCAAACCAAAAACCCTACAAATACACTTATGCATGGCCGTTAGAGTTTTTGCTTTAACCTTATTTTGTTTTTTTATATTTTTCACCTCAGCAATGGCAACTTCCTATGTTGTCGATAAGGGCAACACTCAATGCTCAGATGACGGTGATGGCACAAGCCAACAACCGTTCTGCACCATCAATACAGCTGCAATGAAAGTCGTTGCTGGTGATAATGTTACTGTAAAGGCAGGTACTTACCCAGAATATATTGTATTGCAACAATCAGGAACGTCTGGCGCACCGATTACATTCGCTGCAGCAGCTGGTGAAACCGTGGTAATCAGCGATCAAACCAATGGTTTTAAACTTCCCGGTGTAAGCTGGATTACGATAGATGGCTTCAACGTCGACAATACCAGTTCGACAGCTGTTTTACTGGATTCTTCAGCGAATATTGTTTTACGAAATAACTCAATTTCAAACGCTGATAACCATGGCATTGAAATCAAAGCTTGTAACGACATCACCATTGATACTAATGACATAGCCGATTCCTTAGGATATGGAATCTATGCTCGGGACTCTTTCAACATAACTTTATCTAACAGTCATGTTTCTGGCTCTGGACTGCCCTTTCAAGGTCTAGTTAGAAAAGGGGTATACTTTAATAATACGGTAGATTCAATTATTTCTGGCAATATTTCCGAGTCAAACACAAATACTGGCATTTATCTTTCAAATGGCAGTTCAAATAACCAAATTATCAATAACACAACTTACAATAATGCCCGTGTCTATGTTAGAGCCGCCCCCGGCATTGAACTACGAAGCAGCCCTAATAATATTATTGAGGCCAATATAAGCTATATCAATGAAGATACCGGTATCCAAATCTATCCTGGCGCAAGTAATAACCTTGTTGTCAACAATGTATCATACAATAACGGCGATCATGGAATTGATGTTCTCAATGCGCCAAATAATCGTATTATCAGCAATACCGTGTTCAACAACCTTACTTCCGGTATCAATATAGAAGGTTCATCGACCGACACAACCATTGCTAATAATATAAGTGTTGATAATGCTCTCAATAGCCCTAGAACTCGTGGAAATATAAGGGTTGATAATGATGCAATGCAAGGAACGACACTAAATTATGATTTATTGTTTTTGAGTGAATCCGGAACTATGGTTACCTGGGGAACAACCGGGTATTCATCATTAAGCGATTTTCAGACGGCTACGACTCAAGAAACACAGGGCATAGAAGCCGATCCAGCATGGATAGACCCAGGATCGGCAAACTTTCGACTCAATTCTTCATCACCTGCCATTGATTCGGCAGATGCAAGTGCTTCGGGGGTGCTTGATCGAGACCAGGAAATGCTCCCAAGAGTTGATGACCCGGATACAACTGACACAGGTAAAGGACCACCTGTCACATACTATGATCGTGGCGCATACGAATTTCAGGCGGGTAATAATGCGGCCCCTATAGTTTCTATTACCGAACCAAGTGATGGCGCCACTGTTTCAGGACAAATATCCATCTTTGCAGAGGCCTCGGATCTTGATGGCACCATTGCTGGCGTACAATTTAAACTTGATGATAATAATCTTGGCAATGAAGATACCAGTGAACCATACAGTATTGTTTGGGATACGAACACTGTGAATGATGGACAATACACCATCACAGCATTAGCCAGCGATGACGAGAACGCAACAACACTCTCTTCACCAATCAATATATCTGTTGCCAACAATATTATTCAATTATCAGTCATTGCCTCTGATGACGCTTATATAAAACAAGCAAAACCAAACCAAAACAGAGGCTCATCCACAAAACTCTGGGTTGATAGCAGCCCAAATATTTATGAGACTTTATTGAAGTTTTATGTCACAGGCATTGATAACAAACAAGTTACAGATGCCAAATTATACTGTTTACGCTGATAAATGCACTTTTGACATTCTGTAACATACTGAATGTAAATTGATTGTTATGAATGTAGTGAGGTATTTTTGACCGTAAACAGTATAACATTACAAACCAACAACTCATCTGTTGAGGGTGGTGAAGTATATCTGATCACTGATAATAATTGGTCTGAAGGAACGGTGACCTGGAATAATGCACCAGCTATTGATCCCAATGCCTTAGGTACTCTTGGCCAAGTAAACTCGGGATCGGCTGCAGTCTTTGATTTAACCCAGATATATACTATCCACGATCAAGAATACCCGGCTTTGCCCTCAATAATCTGAAACTTTTCATTCAACAATGCACGCAAAGGAGCATGATGCTCATCGAGGTTGTCGAAGAAGTTTGTACAAGCCTG
>JALSJK010000088.1 GCA_026989395.1 Methylomonas sp. | reverse complement strand
TTTAATCTCGTCGTCTGATAGGTGGTAATCATTCATGTCGCTATTATATTCGCAATCAATGTAATGCGCCAGCTAGTTAATGTGCATTCTTAATCGCGAATAGTATAGTTCAGCTTCTATCAGGTTTTGCGATATTGCACCACAATCTACCGTAATCAATGGCTTATCTTGGCGATCACTATATTCATGAACCGCTTGCGCCAGCATTTCTTTTCCGGTACCGCTTTCTCCGGTTATTAATAAAGTCACATCAGTCGGCGCTACCGTCCGCAAGGTTTCCAAAATTGATTCCATTTGCGGCGAACGATAAACCAAGCGAGTGCTTTTTACGGCTTCCCTAAGCTCTCTGACTTCTTCACGTAATTTTTGCTTTTCTCGCTGTTGCTCTTGTTTCCAGAGCATGATAAATTCAGCTCGTTCCAATGCTAATGCCACTTGGGTCGCTAATGCATTAAGAAAAATCAGATCGGATGAATCCAGCTTGAACTGATCTTCACGGCCATCAAGCAAAATGCAGCCTCGATATTTTTCATGGGCAACTAACGGCACTGCATAAATAAATCGATAGACATTCGATTCCGCGATTAAAAAACGTAGCCGTTCAATGCGCTTGCTGGCTTTGACCTGATCCAGTAATTCTTTCTGTTTTACCGTTAAGACCAAGCTGTCAGACTGCTCACCGGTTCGACTAAAAGCGAGCGGTTGTTGTTTGTCTTGATCGTCAACCACGAACAAGGCTATTTGATTAACAGGCAATGTAGTTGTGATTTTGTCGACAAATTGACTGGCAATATCGGTGGTTTCAGCTCCGGAAGAAATCACTGCCAGGGTATCCCAAAGCAGCAACATGTTACGATAATCTTTTTCTGTATCGGCGGTAAAAATACCACCTAACTTATCAACACCTTCCGAACTATCATCACCCGGTTGCCATTCAACAATGGAATCTGTACTCGATTTGGCGCGACTTAACGCCTGATCTGCCCGCCCAACCAATTCAGAAGCTTCGTTAAGCACATCGTTTTCGGAATCATATACCGCAATACCGATACGAAAGGATAGTTTTATGCCCTGCGCCATCTCCATGTTATTCAAGACATCAAGCAGTTTTGTGGCAACCTGAATAGCTTGTTTACTGCTTGTATGGGGCAACAATGCGGCAAAAACAGCTCCACCATATCTAAACAGCGCATCCGCTTGGCGCAGAGATAAATGGAGTTGACCTGCAATTTCGGCCAGAACCTGATCGCCTTTGCGGCGATCAAATTTTTTATTGATTAAAGCTAAGTCATCAGGATTAATAAATAACAATGTCAAAGGCTGTTTTCCCTGACCAGCTTCATCAAACAGGATTCGTAAAGTACTTTGAAATTCAATTCGGCCAGGTAATTGACTAACTGAATCATGAAACACACTGGAGAATTTGTAATTCTGCCAGAGCATATAAGCCCCCAATGACAAGGTATAAACCAACCAGTCATTCGCTTGCAAAGGTATCCCGGTAGTCATTAAATGCTGATCTTCAATATTAGCCAATGCCAATGGAACAGTCTTGGGTAAATATCGTAAACCTAACCAGACAACATCATTACTGTTAAAAACAACATCATCAGATTGTCGCCTTAAATTAGTCTGACGAAAGTTTTTTGTTGCTTGTTGTATGGCAAAAAAATCAGCAATTGAAATTCGTAAAATATAGCCATCACTTTGTTCACTTTTGTAGACCTGCAGAGAAAATTTTTCTTTATCTGGAACAGGCGTGGTGATGCTGAAAATAAAATTTGACAGAGTTTGCTTTGATTGCAGTTCTGGAACCTCGGGAATATTTCCTAGCTCAATGACGCGTTTGAATCCCTGGGCCAGTGTTTCAGATTGTAAAACGACAGTTGCCGTTTCTGCGCCCGTTAATTGCTTGACCGATAACAAATAACTCTGAAACAAACCAAATTTAGCTGTAAATGATGCAGAAGTAACTATTTTTTGGGATGGGAAATTTTTTTTGATGTCAGTGTTGCCCATTAAGCTCACTCATGGAAAAGAATTATTTACTTTGTCAGATTAATGCTTTTCAAAATCAGGCAATCATTAATTGCATTGTTTCAAATCAGCACAATAATTCCACCATTGCTCAAGTTTATCGACTACTTCTTCAGGCTGATTCGGAATTAGTTTGTCCTTTTCATATATCCCTTGATGAATTGCAAAATTATTGACAAGCCATTCTGCCAATAATAAGGCTTTAACCGGAATTGATTGCTGTTGTTGAAAGGGTTGATGATGGTTCGCAATTGCTTCAATTATGGCATCAGGCATATTCCATAATTCCAAAACCAAAGCGCCAATTTCAGGATGTGCCGCACCAAATTCTTGTTGTTCCAGTTTTACCGACAGTTCCTCATCACCTTTTGCCTGACGAATCAGGGAATGGTATGAACCCGGCAAATTGGCTAGCAAAACCAGCCCGCCAAGATCATGCAATAATCCGGATAAACCACAAATATTAATGGTTGCAAAATCTGCCCCCAGTTGCTTGGCAATATGTTTGGCTAATGAAGACACCGTAAGATTGTGTTTCCATAATTCATCAATATTCAATCCCGGTAGTGGCAAACTATCAAAAAGATGCGCTGACAGCACCAGACCCAGAACAATATCTGTCCCTAAGAACCTGTTCAAGATCTGACATTAATAGTATCATTTAACAATTTGAAAGATGAAAGATGAACGATGGAAGATAAAAGATACCCGAGTGATATAAGTCGAGAACAATTTGAAAAGATTCA
>JALSJK010000087.1 GCA_026989395.1 Methylomonas sp. | reverse complement strand
CGACAACCTCGATGAGCATCATGCTCCTTTGCGTGCATTGTTGAATGAAAAGTTTCAGATTATTGAGGGCAAAGCCGGGTATTCTTGATCGTGGATAGTATAATTAGGATAAGAACTTTTATAAGTTTCGCGTTCGTGCTCACAACATTCTTCACCGAACGGGTTTTGTGGAAGAGTATCAATATTCATATTTCTTGCCTTAATTAAGTTTGACTTTAGAAACTGGAACAAAAGGTAAAATATGAATCACAGGACAATTGACTTGCACAATTCAGATATTACCTAAAGGGCATTAGAACGAACTTTCAAAATAAAAATTGTTTCATCCATTTTTTTGAAAACTTCGCCTAAACATATCATCAACATAATGACTAACCCAGGAACAATTTAACAAACCCTATGTGAATATTTGCCTTGTTTAGGTCGAAGTGTCAGCCCTGATACTGAAAAGTGACAATACATGCCGCCATAATTTCTAAACCCCCATGCGCGAGTAATCGCAGGAACTGCATAACATCAACTGTCCATAACACCTCAATATCAGGTTACGTTATCGTTGGCCATTTCATCGATTTATACTTTTCAGTTTATAAGATATCAATCCTGACTTTTTAAGTTAAGCGGAAATTTTTTTCGATTTTCCTGTCATATTGAAGGCAGACCAATCCTAACAGCCAAAACCGTTCTATACTTTAACTAGTACATTAACTAAACTTGAAAGAACAATGAAAATAATATGCTTATCTGCAGTCATGTTATTTTTTATAATCATTAGTGGGTGTGAATACTCAGACAGCAGCAACACAAGCAAAGAACCCCAGCAAACTGCAATAAAGCAGGAGCAAATCAAAACAGAACCTAAAAAACAAACAAGTTTACATAAACAGGCCAAAAAAGTAGTTAAAACCAAACCTGTTAAAGTTAAAACCCGCCCGACATATCAGACTAAGCCATCACAACCTGAAAACACAGAAAGTCCAGAGCTAACCGAAGAAGATCAAAATCAACAGCCGCTGGATTTATCGTTACCGTTAAAAATACAAAATACTCAAATTGCTACCAACGAAAAAGAAACGGATAAAAACGCGTACTTGCCAGATTTATTTTCCAAAAAAAATAATAAAAATCAGTCGTTACAAATTCAGGGAAATCTAATAAAGAGAGAAGAAGAAGCAGTTGAAAAAGATAGAATTGTGGATGGGGCGGAAATTAAAATTAAGTTGCTTAAGTAATCGAACAATAGCCACTACTATTTTTGATGACATCGCTCTTTAAGTCTCCCTTTAATAAAACGCTACAGCATATATTCTATCAAGACTCCATTAGCAAAATTCCGCTATAATTAGCAGTTTTTTTATTTCAGATAATTAAACATCGTGCCCAGCCAAAACAACGATTTATCTACTTTCCAAGGTCTCATTCTTGCATTGCAGGAATATTGGTCGGATCAAGGTTGTGTTTTACTACAACCCCTGGATCTTGAAGTTGGCGCCGGAACCTTTCATCCGGCGACTTTTTTACGTGCAATCGGACCAGAACCATGGGCTACCGCTTATGTGCAGCCTTCCCGCCGCCCGACGGATGGCCGTTTTGGTGAAAACCCCAATCGCCTGCAACATTATTATCAGTATCAGGTACTAATAAAACCATCCCCGGACAATATTCAGGAGTTATATCTCGGTTCTTTGCGCCATTTAGGACTGGATTTATTGGAACACGATATTCGCTTTGTTGAAGACAATTGGGAATCGCCTACGCTGGGTGCATGGGGCTTGGGCTGGGAAGTCTGGCTGAATGGCATGGAAGTCACCCAGTTTACTTATTTCCAACAGGTTGGCGGCCTGGAATGCAAACCCGTCAGCGGTGAAATTACTTATGGCCTGGAACGTATTGCCATGTACCTGCAAAACGTCCAAAGTGTTTACGATTTGACCTGGACCAACAGCCCGCAAGGCAAAGTCACTTATGGCGATGTTTTCCATCAAAACGAAGTAGAAATGTCGACCTATAATTTCGATCTTGCCAATGTTGATTTTATGTTTAAAAGTTTTGATACCTATGAACAGGAATGCCAAAAACTAATTGAACAAAATCTGGCTCTGCCAGCTTATGAAATGGTTCTGAAAGCTTCACATACTTTTAATCTGCTTGATGCTCGCAATGCTATCTCAGTCACTGAACGACAACGCTTTATCTTAAGAGTAAGAAATCTCGCCAAGTCAGTTGCAGAAACTTATTATCAAAGTCGTGAAGCACTTGGGTTCCCCATGCTATCCAGGGAGGAAACATAACCATGACTGATCAACAGCACTTGCTATTTGAACTTGGCACTGAAGAGCTACCGCCAAAATCTTTATATAAATTAAGTCAGGCTTTGCTTGAAAACATCAGTAACGGCCTGACTGAATCTGAACTTGAATTTACTAACAGCCACGCCTATGCAACCCCACGCCGTTTGGCGGTCTTGATAGAAAACCTCAGTACCGCCCAACCTGATAAGCGAATTGAAAAACGTGGCCCCGCAGTTCAGGCTGCCTTTACTGATGATGGCAGCCCCAGCAAAGCAGCCGCAGGTTTTGCAAAAAGTTGCGGCGTCACTGTCGAGCAATTAGGGCGCTTAAAAACTGACAAGGGAGAATGGCTGTCCTACACACAAGACGTTAAAGGCCAGCCAACCCAATCATTGCTTCCAGACATCATCAACAAAAGTCTGGCTTTGCTACCCATTGCCAAAAGAATGCGTTGGGGCGCAGGTGAGACTGAATTTGTTCGACCTGTTCACTGGGCTGTGCTGCTGTTTGGTAATGAAGTCATTGCCGCAGAAATTCTGGGCGTATTGGCCGGCACAAAAACTCGTGGGCATCGCTTTCATGCCCCGCACCACATCACCTTGAATCACCCTGAGGAATATCTGCACACTCTAAATGAACAAGGCAAAGTCATTGTTGATTTTGAACAGCGCAAAAACATAATTCGTGAAGCCGCACAAAACGCCGCCGAAAATGTCAATGGCATCGCTCATATTGAAGAAGAACTACTCGAAGAAATTGCCGCCCTTAACGAATGGCCGGTTCCCATTACCGGTAACTTTGCGGAAAAATTTCTGAAGCTCCCTGATGAATGCCTGATCACAACCATGCAAATCAATCAAAAGTATTTTCCGGTCAAAAGCCAGCAAGGGAAACTTTTGCCTCACTTTATTACTTTTGCCAATATTGAAAGCAGCAACCCGGTTTCCATTCAACAGGGAAATGAGAGAGTCATCACGCCCCGCTTGGCAGATGCGGAGTTCTTCTGGAACCAAGATCGCAAACAACCACTTGCTGCCCGGATCAACAAACTTTCCAAAATTGTTTTTCAAAACAAGCTGGGTACCCTGGCGGAAAAAACTGACCGCGTTACTCGGCTGGCTGAATATATTGCCAAACAGCTTGATGCCGACATTGCTTTGGCTAAACGTGCCGCGCAACTCGCAAAAACCGATTTATTGACGGAAATGGTCGGCGAATTTCCAAGCCTGCAAGGTATCATGGGCCGTTATTATGCCATTGAAGATAATGAACCTGAGGAAGTTGCCTATGCTTTGGAAGAACAGTATTTTCCCAAACAATCCGGCGGACCAATTCCACCCAGTCAAACCGGGAAGATTTTGTCTATTGCTGAAAAAATGGACACCCTGACTGGCATCTTCAGCGCCGGACTCATTCCAACAGGGGACAAGGACCCTTACGCTTTACGCAGAGCAACACTGGGCATCCTGAGAATTATAATTGAAGGCGAATTACCACTTAATATTATTGATTTACTAGATGAATCCTTAACCCTGTTTAGCCATAAATTTGATCTAAATGCCACCCATAAACTGGTTAAGGATTTTATTTATGAACGCTTGAGGCATTACAACCTTGAACAAGGCTATACTGCCGATGAAATTGCCGCAGTGATGGCTGTATTGCCCGAGCAACCACTGGATTTTCAGGAACGACTTAAAGCCGTCAAAGCCTTCAGAAAACTTCCGGAAGCTGAGAGCCTGGCCAGCGCAAACAAACGTATCCGCAACATTCTAAAAAAAGCTGACACTGAAATAAATAAATCCATTGGCATTTTGGTTGAAAAACAAGAACTGCAACTTCTTGCCTCCGCACGTGATACAGAAGAGGATATTAAGCCATTGTTAGCACAACACGATTATCAGGCTGCTTTGGCTCGTTTGGCAAAACTGCGCGACGATGTTGATGCATTCTTCGATCATGTCTTGGTCATGTGCGAGGATCCACAATTACGCGCCAAAAGACTTGGATTGTTAACCATGGTTTCAGGTTTGTTTTTGCAAATTGCAGATATTTCCAAACTACAATCTTGATGGTGAAACAGCGCTTTGTGGTGCTTGATCGTGATGGCGTCATTAACCAGGATTCGGATCAATTCATCAAATCACCTGATGAATGGCTTCCGATTCCTGATAGTCTGGAAGCGATCGCATTATTGAATGAGCACGGATACAAAGTGGTTGTCATCACCAATCAGTCTGGACTTGCCCGGGGATTATTTGACAAGGCAGCGCTTGAGGCCATTCACAATAAAATGATTACAACGGCACAACAGTTGGGCGGCAATATTGAAGCCATTTATTTCTGTCCACACGGCCCAAATGATAACTGCCATTGCCGAAAACCCAAGCCCGGACTATTTCAACAATTTATCCAGGAATACCAAATAGAGCCAGAAAAGCTTTATTGTATTGGTGATTCACTTAGAGATTTACAAGCAGCCTTGGCAGTACATGCAAAACCGTTACTGGTCAAAACCGGCAAAGGTAATCAAACTCTTCAACAAAATTTAGAATTGGCAATCCCGGTGTTCCCCGATTTATATGCAGCAAGTCAATTCATAACTTCACAATCCTGACTTATGGTTTATATCAGATCGACCCTTTATTTCATCGTTGTATTAACAATCACCACCATCATATTACCGATGATTTTGATTGCCTGGCTATTCCCTTTTTCAGTACGGTACTTTTTTGCTGAACTGTGGAGCAAACTGGCCATTTGGAATTTAAAAGTCATTTGCGGATTAACTCACGAAGTAATCGGTATGGAAAATATTCCTAACCACCGAAACGCTATTGTGCTTTGTAAACACCAGTCAGCCTGGGAAACTGTGGTCGTGCAATTAATCTTTCCGCCACATACCTTTCTGCTGAAAAAGGAATTACTTAATCTGCCGATCTGGGGCTGGGGGCTGCGCACCTTGGAACCCATTGCGATTGACCGCAGAGACCGAAAAGCAGCATTAAAATCACTCATTCGCCAGGGCGACCAATGGCTAAAAAAAGGATTATGGCTGATTGTTTTTCCGGAAGGCACACGCATAGCTCCCGGCAAAAGAGGAAAATATAATGCCGGCGGCTGCCTGTTAGCCCAAAAAACCGATACCCCTATTATTCCTGTGGCTCATAATGCCGGTGAATATTGGCCGCCTCGCAGTTTTTTAAAATATCCTGGAAAGATTACCATGATCATCGGCCCACTGATTGAAACAAAAGAAAAAAAAGCCAATGACCTGATGAATGAGGCAGAAAACTGGATTGAAAATACCATGCTAAAAATTACCGATCCAAAATTTCTGGCAAAAGATGTTTCTTGATGAGGAACGAACACGGAATAAGTTTGGCAACTGGGGCAGTATTTTTATTCGTATTCAAGGCGTATAAATAGGCGCATAGCAAGCTATGTAACTATTTTTACAACGCAGAAGACGGATAAAAAGACAAGCCAGTTGCCAAAGTTATTTCATGTTCGCTCCTAAGACGTTGTTGTTCGCAGGCTGTTTCTAAGCCCGATTATTTTCCCGTTCCAAAATACATTAATGACCAGCCATTACCCATAAAATAAAAGGTTTATAATAGGTTTATAACTGATAGCATTGGGTAAACCGAAAAATGGGCCAAGAAATAAATGCCACCACTTATGATCGCAAAGATATAAAGCGTTTTCATAACAAGCTGCAAACAGAGACCAAATTACTTGAAGGATTGATTAAAGAGCAAAAATGTTCTTCTGCTGCTCCCAAAGCGGGTTTTGAAATCGAAGCCTGGCTAGTCGATAATGATATGCGGCCTGTGCCTTGTAATAGCGAATTTCTTGATTCTATTAATGAGCCTCTGGCTTTCCCGGAACTTGCCAAATTCAATATTGAACTCAACAGCCCGCCTATGCCATTGGCTGGCAATGTATTCAGTCACCTGCTTGACACCCTGAACGCGACCTGGGAAAAATCGGCAAATCACGCCGCAAGCATGAATATTCATCTACTGATGATCGGTACATTGCCGACACTGCAACAAGCTGACTTATGCCTCGACAATATGTCTGACATGAATCGTTATCGCGCTCTCAATGAACAAATTCTGAATTCCCGAGGGCAACCGATTCACCTTGATATCACAGGCACTGAACATCTGAAGTTCGATCACCATGATGTAATGCTAGAATCAGCAACGACATCTTTGCAAATTCACACCCAGATTCCCTTAGCCATTGCACACCATTATTATAATGCTTCAATTATCGCTTCAGCGGCAGTGGTTGCCATTAGCGCCAACGCACCTTATCTGTTCGGAAAAAACCTATGGCAGGAATCCAGAATCCCGCTTTTCGAGCAAGCCATTGAAACCGGCGGCTATGACGGCGTTGCGCATGGCCCTTTAAAAAGGGTCAGTTTCGGCTCCGATTATGCCAGACATTCAATGATTGAGTGCTTCAAGGAAAATCTGGAACATTTCCCGATTTTATTGCCGGAATATTTCGATTCTGACCCCGAACAACTTGCCCATTTGCGCTTACATAATGGCACTATCTGGCGATGGAACAGGCCTTTAGTTGGCTTTGACGAAGACGGCACGCCGCATATCAGAATCGAGCACCGCACCCCTGCCGCAGGCCCATCAACTATTGACAGCATTGCCAATGCTGCTTTTTATTATGGGCTGGCTAAAAATATTTGTGATGAAATCATTTCTGGGCAAAAAATACCACTACCTTTTTCCCAAGCCAAAGATAATTTTTACCAAGCCGCTCGACATGGTCTTGACAGCTCGACAGTCTGGTTTGATGGCAATAAACGTCGCTTATTGGATTTGATAAAATCAGAACTTTTACCTCGAGCAATCCTGGGATTAAAATCTTTGGGCGTCACAACATGCGATACTGAAGATTTTTTGCAAATTATCGAACATCGCGTTAATAGCAAACAAACTGGCAGCCAATGGCAAATCCGCTTTATGAATACACATCAGTGCAGCTTTTCGGAAATGACCAGACAGTACTGGCATAACCAATGTACTGGCAAACCTGTTAGCGAATGGGAAATCTAAAATTATGTTGTTAGAACAACGCACTTCATTACCCGAAGGGATATTGGAAACCAGACCCGAGAATTTGCACCAACTCATCCCCAGTCCTACGCTTTTCCACTTATCAGGAAAACGCCCTGACCCGATTTTTATTTCTGTATTGTTGCATGGGAACGAACCAACCGGATTTTTTGCTCTACAGGCTATTTTAAAAAAATATCAAAATCACGACCTGCCTCGCTCACTTAGTATCTTTTTTGGAAACACGCTTGCGGCCAGTCACAAACTTCGCCGACTGGACAATCAACCTGATTTCAACCGAATCTGGCCTGGAACTGAATTTCCCGAATCACCTGAGTCACGAATTGCCTCAGAAATTGTCGAAATCATGAAGCAAAAAAACACCTTTGCCAGTATCGATATTCATAATAATACCGGACTGAATCCTCATTATGCCTGCATCAATAAACTCGAAAACCAGTTTATACAATTAGCGTCATTATTCGGACGATTAATCGTGTATTTTACCCGTCCTAAAGGAGTACAATCCGGAGCCTTTGCAAAATTCTGTCCTGCTGTAACACTTGAATGTGGCAAACCAGGTCAAAAACATGGCGTTGAACATGCGCAGGATTTTCTTGATACCTGCATCCATTTGTCTGAATTAGAAAACATACCCGTTAATGCCAAAGACATTGATTTGTTTCACACTGTTGCACAGGTTAAAGTAAAAGAGGATATCGACTTCAGCTTCCAGCCCCCCGCAGAGCTGCTCCTGAACCCCGATCTGGAATGGATGAACTTTACCGAAATTCCTGCGGATACCGTACTCGGAAAAGTTAATCAGCTGCAATCCATACCCCTGATTGCTAAAAACGAGCAAGGTAAAGATATCAGCACTGATTTTTTCACTATCAATGACCATGAATTGAAAATCACTCGGCAAACAATGCCTTCCATGCTCACTCTGGATGAGCGCATCATCCGCCAGGATTGTCTTTGTTACTTGATGGAGAGAATACGCCCATGAAGTTTTGGGAAGAAAAACAACTCAACGAGATGTCGACAGAAGAATGGGAATCACTTTGTGATAACTGTGGCAAATGTTGTCTGCATAAATTGGAAGACGAGGAAACAGGTGAAATATATTACACCAGTGTCGTGTGTGATTTAATTGATCTAAATTCCTGCCGATGTACCCGCTATACCGAAAGATGCAAACTGGTACCCGAATGCCTGAATTTAACACAGCATAATTTTGCCGAATATAACTGGCTGCCAGCCACCTGCGCTTACAAGCTTCTAGCTGAAGGAAAACCTCTGCCTGACTGGCATCCCCTTATCTCTGGTACTTACGAAACTGTTCGGGAAGCTGGTGTATCGATAGCCAGTTATGCCATGAAAACATCCGATGTTAATGATATTGAAGAACATATTATTGAATGGCTAGAATAACTGTCAGCCGGAACGTCCCACATTACAATTTGACCTCTATCAGATTGATTTTTTTGGCAATATTATGTCCCTACATCTAAAGCAAGCAGGCAACAAACAATGGCAATCGGTAAATTACTATTAATCATTGCTGCATTTTTAGGCATTATCGGCCTAATACTGATTTATGCCCCTTGGCTACTGAACTGGTTTGGAAAGCTCCCCGGAGATATTCGTATAGAAGGTAAAAACAGTTTTTTCTTTTTTCCAATCACATCAATGATTATTGTCAGCATCATCATTTCAATCATTATCAACCTGTTCTTTCGCGGCTCATAAGCCCTTAACGGAACAAAAATGAAGTGACTACTGAAGCAAAAGACTCGCCAATCTGTTGTAAAAAATTGGTGGCGATGGGTGGGATCGAACCACCGACCTCAGGGTTATGAATCCTGCGCTCTAACCGGACTGAGCTACATCGCCTTTTGGGAGGGATCAAAAGAACTGTGTATTCTATTAATCTCTTTTGAGAATGTCAAACATTGAATCTAAAATGGATAACGTCACCATCTTGGACAACATAATCCTTTCCTTCTAAACGCCACTTACCTGCATCTTTAGCGCCCTGCTCACCTTTGTAGGCAATAAAATCATTATACGAAACCACTTCTGCACGGATAAAGCCTTTTTCAAAATCTGTATGAATAACGCCTGCAGCTTCCGGAGCTAACGCACCAACAGGTATGGTCCATGCTCTAACTTCCTTTACACCAGCCGTAAAATAAGTGGATAAATTTAATAACTCATAGCCTGCTCTTACCACCCGATTCAAGCCGGGTTCTTCTAATCCCATATCATCCAGAAACTCCTTTCTTTCTTCGTCGTCCAATTGAACAATTTCAGCTTCAATTGCCGCACAAACAGGTACTACCACAGCATCTTCCTGAGTGGCAAATTCCTTGACTTGCTCCAGCATAGGATTATTTTCAAAACCGTCGTCTTGAACATTAGCAATATACATAGTGGGTTTCTGGGTCAATAAGCATAGTTCTTTGACCTGAGGCAACTCATCTTCTGTCAATTCCATGGTTCTAACAGGATGACCAACATCTAAATGTGCAGCGACTTTTTCAAAAAGCTGTTTCTTTGCTTTTTCTTCCTTGTTCCCCGATTTAGCAAGCTTACTCACTCGCTGTAATGCCTTTTCTACTGTTGCCATGTCAGCAAGCGCCAATTCAGTGTTGATAACTTCAATATCAGCAACAGGATCAATTTTCCCAGCAACATGAACAACATTGTCATCTTCAAAACAACGAACCACATGAGCAATAGCATCTGTTTCCCGAATATTCCCCAAAAACTGATTCCCCAATCCTTCACCCTTTGATGCGCCAGCAACTAACCCCGCAATATCGACGAATTCTATTGTTGTGGGAAGTGTTCTTTCCGGATGAACAATTTCTGCCAATTTATCAATTCGAGGATCTGGAACAGGGACAACGCCAACATTGGGATCGATGGTGCAGAAAGGATAGTTTTCGGCAGCAATGGTTGCCTGGGTTAATGCATTAAACAGTGTCGATTTACCTACGTTAGGCAAACCTACGATTCCACAATAAAGCGCCATGTTTCTCTAAAATCAGGATAAGATTGATGAATGGCTTGATTAACACCCGTATCAATAACAATTAAATTTTAACCAACGTTAAAAAACCAGAGGTTAACTTTAATTATTATTGGCAACGGTTTAATTAACCCGCCAAGGATAAAAAAGGGATGATTATACAGCTGATTAGTTTAGCTGTTTATTTTTTTGTAACAAAGATGGCGTAAAAACAACCACTTTATTTCTTCCGGTTTCCTTTGCTCTATATAAAGCCAAATCTGCGCGGTTAATAATCGCGTCAATATCATCGCGGTCTTTTTTTGCACGCGATTGATTTAAACAATAAACGCCAATACTGACAGTGGTTTTTAAACGGTCACCTTTAAAAACACACTCACTTTGCTCAATGGCTTCCCTGATCCGTTCCGCAAATACCTCTCCATTTCTGCATGTGGTATCTGTAAAAATGATAACAAATTCTTCGCCGCCAAAACGAACTAAAATATCAGAATCACGGACCTGGGATTTTAAAATTGCCGCCACATGATTCAAAACTTCGTCACCACCCTGATGGCCGAAACTGTCATTCAGCTTTTTAAAAAAATCAATATCGATAATCAACAAACATAGCATTTGTCCATAGCGAATTGTATTAGCAATTGCCCTTTCTGCCTGAATATAAAAATAACGACGATTAAATAGCCCCGTCATATCATCAATCATCGCCTGATTTTCATAATGATCTTTAAGCTGCTCTACACTTTTTAAAGTTTTTTCCAGCTCCTCAGTCCTTTTGGCAATCTGCTTTTCCATCTTTTGAAAAAGTCGGCAATTGGTAATCAACTGGCCAAGCATATTTTTATAGATTTGCAACAGTCGAATATGCCAGTCGGTAAAATAATTAGGTTCGGGATGGGAAATATTAAGCACTCCAAGCAATTGATTTTCAGCAAATACTGGCACACTGATCAATGATCCGGGAAAACAATCTCGAGTTTTCTGTATATCCTGAAAATGAGGATCATTTTTACAATCATTGCAAACCTGCATTTCCTGTGTTTTAGCAGCCATCCCAATGATGCCTTCACCCATTTTAAATTTCACTGGCTTATAATGAGTCAATGTTTTCCCTGAAACATGTTCATCACTACTTAAACCTGTTAAATTGACAAGATATTGTGTTTCATCTAATAAATAAAAGGAACATCTTTCCATGTCCTGATTATCAATTAAGACGTTCAGGGCATTTAAAACCAATTCTTTTTCATCACCCGAAAAATAGCCATCAATTTCGGACAGCCCTTTAACCGCTGATAGCGAACTGATTAGATCGAAAATGATGTCCTGAACACCAAATTTATCCAATAAGTGATTTAATTCTTCCTTTTCTACGATCATTTTCCGCCCATAGAAATCGCCATATCTTCAATACTTTTTCTTCTTTCAATAAGCTGCCTGACAAGCTTTTGTATTTCGCATTCCTCTAAGCCTATGTTATTTAAGCCTGGGATGGGTATTGGTAACTCTTGGTCTTCAAATACTGAAATCTGTTCAGCCAAATCAGAACTAAATTTCAAGACTGTAATCATTTTTAAAAGACCAGCCTTTTCCACAACAGCTGTTGCCGTATATTGCTTTAAAACATCTGGATAGATATTAGGTAAACGCCATCTCTTTAGTAAAAAAAAACCAACCTGGTAATGAGCTACTCCTATTTCATCAATAATCTCATTATTTAATGATGCGCCTTGTTCTTCTACATCTGAAAATATTCGGTTTAATTCCTCAGGAAACACATAAACAATCGCTAACAGGCCTATATTTAGAAGTAGTCCACTTGTATAAGCAACTGCTGGGTTCAAGTTCTTATCGCCAACAAGCATAGCAATTTTTTGCGCCAAAATTGCCGTTAATAAATTTTGCATCCAAAATTTCAAGGTATTAAAATTTTGACACTTACTGACATCCAGCTCATTGGAAAGCAAAATACTCAGCACTAAACTTTTAACCAAGTTCAACCCCAGCACTTGGATTATCGCTACCCGCAAATCAACTATTTTTCCTGGACAACCAAAATAAGCAGAATTAGCCAACCCCAAAAGTCTTCCTGTTAAAGACGGTGATGTCGAAATTACCTGCGTCAACTCCTCAATTGAAACATCCGGGTTATTAACTGCGGTAATAATTTTGCAACTTGATTCTGGCAAAGCAGGCAAATTTTTTATCTTTGCTAATTTCAAATGGTAATGTTGTTTTGTTTCCATTTAATCATTAAAACAATGTATTTTCAGTCCAGCCGTCAAAATTCTATATTCCTCATGCGTTACAGCATCATTAAATATAAGCATAGACTGTTTTTCCTTCGGCTGCTTTTCAAAATAGAGAAAAATGACCAGAGGAGTTATCACTGATTCTGGCAAAATATGTATGGGTGTTATCTGCGTATTGCACCCTATTTCCCATGCCCCGGAAGATGTATATTGTAGCCGACAGGGTTTCGATGATTGAATTTGACGCCAGTTGACAGCGCATGAAACCAAGACACAAATTATGATTGAAAATTTGATTATTAATGAAATTGCCGCCAATGCTACTGCTAAAGCCGCTAATATATGAATCCCAACGATACAAGCCGCTTGTATTTTGGAAAACGAAATTTCTATACGGAACGGCTGTACTTGTTTTTTTACATTATCCACATCATTTTGTTACTACTAATACCTTAGTTAACAAGTAATTTACGAAACAGGACTGAAGCACTTAACTTATAAAACCTTTTATATACAAAATACTATGAACCCAAAATGGAAAAACTTTCTGCTTGAGCAAGGCGCTGAATTCAGCGATGATTTTAATATTGAATTTCATACGGTTAATGAACAACCAGCAAACTTTCTCTGCGCACTCCCTCACTTAGCTATTTTAGCTATTTCTGGAAAGGATGCCGGTCAATTTCTTCAAGGCCAGGTTACCTGTGATGTTATTCATGATGTCACTGAAGAGAGCAGCTCTTTTGCCGCCCTTTGTACAGCGAAAGGGCGCGCCATCAGCATTTTTTTAATGCTAAAAAAAGCGGACTCATTTTATTTGGTCTTACCAACAAGTCTTTCCGATATCGTTGCTAAACGATTGCGGATGTTTGTTCTTCGCTCTGATGTATCCATTACAGATGTTTCAAATGAATTTTGTATTATTGGGCTTGCCAGTGCAGAACCAATCGAAAAATTTCCCCAACAAATATTTGGCGTTTCAGAGACTGAAGACCTGATAGTCAAATACCCCTCAAATTACATTCGATATCTTGCTCTCAAAAAAGTTGAGCAAAGCACTCAATTCTGGTCTAGATTTATAGATACTAAAAAATTTTCTGCAACAGGAAACAGCTACTGGAAAGAACTGGAAATTCTGGACGGAATTCCTTGGCTTGATAAAGAAACCAGCGAAGAATATATACCTCAAATGCTAAATCTCGATCTATTAAAAGGCATTAGTTTTAAAAAGGGATGTTATACCGGCCAGGAAATCATTGCTAGAACCCATTTTCTTGGCAAGGCAAAACGAAAAACCTATCTCGCCAAAACCATGACTAATGAAGAAATTCTGCCTAATGATGTAATTTATCAGGTAGTTTCTGATAATAAACAAAGTATCGGTAAGGTTCTGAATGTCTGCCGCAACAAAGATGAAGATAAGATGCTGGTGGTTGCTCAGATAGAAAATACAAAATCCGAGAAAATAATATTAGAAAATCAGGCTGAATTGACTTTATCTGATTTAACTTACAATTATTTAAACTAACTGACAAAACATGCAATTTAAAACTGTTCAAGATTTTTTGGTCCATGTACAACAAGAACTGGACGCGAACCGTTTAATCTTACCCACATTGCCCGATATCGCCTTAAAAGTCAGGGATACCGTATCTAAAGGCGAAGCGAATGCTGAAGAACTGGCAAAAATGATCACAACTGATGCCGCTTTATCCGCCAGATTGATTCAGGTTGCGAACAGTCCTTTGTACCGTGGCACTGTTGAAGTTAACAATATTCAAATGGCCGTCGCCAGATTAGGAAACAATACCATTCGAACCTTGGTGACCAGTCTGGTTATGCAGCAAATGTTCAGCCCGACATCGGATACTCTTGAAGAGCAATTCAGAGAAACCTGGGAACAAAGCGTTAATGTTTCTGCCATTTGCAGGGCATTATCATCTTTTGCTAGTCATCTTGATGCTGACGAAGCCATGTTGGCCGGACTCATTCACCAAATTGGGAAATTACCTATTTTGATGCTCGTTGAAAAAATTGACGAATTCAGAGATAGTCCTTCCCGTTTAAATAAACTACTCGAAAAAGCCCACCCCGCCGTAGGTAAAATCATCATGGATTCCTGGAATTTTCCGGGAAGCTTGAAACCAGTTGCCTCGGAATATATTAACTTTCAAAGAGATTCAGGGCCAGTGGCGGATTATGTTGATTTAGTACAGGTTGCTTTTTTGCAAAGCATTGCTGGAACTGGCCACCCTGCTTGCAGGGTGGATTGGACTACTGTTCCCGCATTTGCAAAATTGGGCATGGCTGCCGATGCAGAAATTTTAGAAATAGATGGTGTGGCTGAAGAAATCGAGATGGCACAAATGATGCTGACTTAGAATCCTGTATAACCCTTTTGGTTCCTAATGGAAACAGAAAATCATTCGCTGATTCAACCAAAAGGGTGCTGCAAGACAATCGTTTCATCTCTGTCAGGCCCGGTAGAAAGTATCACTACCTTGGTTCCCAGCAGCTGCTCAATCCTTCCAATGTACTTTTTCGCATTCTCAGGTAACAAAGAATAATCAGTTACGCCTTTTGTTGATTCAGTCCAGCCAGGCATTTCTTCGATAATGGCTTCACATGATGCATATTTTTCTGCGCCAAGTGGGGCAATTTCAGTTATTTCATCATTAATTTTATAAGCTGTACAAATACCAACTGTTTTTAAACCATCCAGAACATCCAGTTTAGTTAAGCAAATCCCACTTAGACTGTTCAATTGCACCGATTTTTTCATTGAAACCGCATCAAACCAACCTGTTCGCCGTTTCCTTCCGGTAGTGGCGCCAAACTCGTGACCTTTTATTCCGAGATGTTCGCCCACTTCATCATCTAACTCTGTTGGAAAAGGTCCGTTTCCTACACGAGTAGAATAAGCCTTGGTAATCCCTAAGACATAATCAATGGCTAATGGGCCCAAACCAGTTCCTGTTGCAGCCCCTCCCGCAATAGTATTCGATGAAGTAACAAAGGGATAAGTGCCATGATCAATATCCAACAAGGCGCCCTGAGCCCCTTCAAATAAAATGGCTTTTTGTTCTGCCTGATAGATAGAAAGTATCTCTCCTACATCCGCCAGCATAGGTTTTATTTTTTCACCCATGCTCAGTATATCATTCAGGGTTTGTTGATAATCTACAGCCTTCGCGTGGTAATACCGTGTCAGCATAAAATTATGATAATCCATGAGTCCGGCCAACTTTTCAGCAAATAACTCCGGATTAAATAAATCACCCGCTCTTAAGCCACGTCTTGCAACTTTATCTTCATAAGCTGGCCCAATCCCTCGCCCGGTGGTACCAATTGCTTTATTGCCCCGCGCTTTTTCCCGAGCTTGATCAATAGCAATATGCACGGGCAATATTAATGAGCACGCCTCACTGATTAATAATCTGGACTTGACTTGAACCCCGGTTTTCTCTAACAAGTCTATTTCTTTAAGCAAGGCATCAACAGCCAATACAACTCCATTGCCAATCAGACACTGAACCGAATCTCTCAAAATGCCTGAAGGAATAAGGTGCAATACGGTAGTTTCACCATCAATTACCAAAGTATGGCCCGCATTATGCCCACCTTGAAAACGAACAACTGCATCAGCTTGCTCTGTCAATAAATCAACCAGTTTACCTTTGCCTTCATCACCCCACTGGGTACCGATAATAACGACGTTTTTAGCCATAATTTTTATTCAGTTAAGGAAGCAATTTGCCAGAATTGGCCATTTTTCTCGATTTTTTTCGTACACTGCATTAATTTTGCATCCGCTGTTTGGCCCAAAAGCTGTTGTATCACAATATTCCCTTCTGCACGTAATTCTTTGATAAATTCAGTCAGCTCAGGATCATCCAATGCAGGAGCAAATATTTTTTCTTGCTGTTCATCAGGACACATGTTTTGCGATAGTGATGAAAGTAATTTTAAATCCGAACTAAACCCGGTTGCTGCACGCGCCCTGCCGAATACTGAACCAATATTGTCGTACCGGCCACCACGGGCAACTTCTTTGCCAACTGTAGGGACAAATGCTGAAAAAACAACGCCGGTATGATAGCGATAACCTCGTAATTCCGCCATATCAAAACTTATTGGTAATAGCGGATAATTCACAACTAATTTCTCGGCAATTTGTTGTAATTCAAATAAACTTTTCTGTACTTTATCGCCAGCAATAGCCAAACAATCTTTCGCTTTGCTTAAAATATCGATACCGCCATTCAACTCTGGTAATTTCAAAAATAATTCCTTGACTTCCTGCTTGCATGAGTAATTAGTTACTATTTGTGCCAATTCAGGTCGCGCTTTACGTTGTAACACATCAAATAACTGTGTTTCTTGCCGCTCAGATAATTCAGCAAATTTTGCCAACTCACGATAAATACTAACATGGCCTAAATCAAGATGAACTTCCTGCAATCCCGAAACTGCCAATATCTCCAACATTAACTGAATAATTTCAATATCACTTTCAATTCCTTGGTGACCATAAAGTTCAGCGCCAATTTGCATTGGACTACGGGTTTTTTCCAGAGGATCGCCTACAGAATGTAAAACTGTTCCTACATAACTGAGTCGATTAGGCCGGTCGCCGCTTAGATGATGCGCATCAATACGTGCCACCTGGGGTGTCATATCAGCACGAATTCCCAATAATTCACCACTAACCTGATCAGTTAACTTAAACGTTTGCAAATCCAAATCATGCCCGGCACCAATCAATAAAGTTTGTAAAAAATCAATCATTGGAGGTATAACCAGCTCATATCCCCAACATGAAAAAACCTTTAATAACCTAGCTCGTAATTGCTCCAGTCTCCTGGCATCTACTGGCAGAATTTCTTCAAAACCATCTGGTAACAACCAAGGGTTTCTTTGTAGCATTATTTTTCCCGCTCAAACAAAACGCCCCGCAAGCGGAGCGTTTATTGGTTCTTGATTATGGTATTACACGATCTAAGTCAGCACTCCTAACTTTTCATGGCACCCACGATCTGTTTAAAAAAGCTCTAGCAAGACCTATTTCTCTTTTTTAAAATATTTGAAAAAATCAGAATCTGGCTCTATAACCATGGTACTTCCAGATTTTCTAAATGCTTTCTCATAAGCATTTAGACTTCGATAAAAAGCAAAAAATTCACTGTCCACATTATATGCCCGGGCATAAATATCAGCAGCTTTTGCATCACCTTCACCTCGAAGTTTTTCAGCGTCACGATAAGCTTCAGCGATAACAATCTCTCTCTGCTTGTCAGCATCAGCGCGGATCCGTTCAGCCGCTTCAGCACCTTGAGATCTAAATTCCCTGGCTACTCTAGCCCGCTCAGCTTCCATTCTGCTATACACAGAATTACTAACTTCACTCGGCAAATCAATTCTCTTTACCTGAACATCAATCACTTCAATGCCAAGTGAAGAAGCAATTTTTACCGTATTGTTAATTAATGCTTTCCGAATCGCACTTCGATCAGTCGCAACCAGCTGCTTAATGGTACGCTTACTGAATTCATTTCTCAATGCATCCTTAATAACCTGATCCAACCGAATATTCGCTTGGCGTACATCACCCGCGACACGAGTATAAAAAGCTCCCACATCGCCAATACGCCATTTAACAAATGAATCAACAATAACATTTTTCTTTTCCGCAGTTAAAAATCGCTCTGGCTTTGCGTCAAGAGAAAGTAATCTTTTATCAAATTTTTTAACATTATTATAAATTGGAATTTTGAAATACAATCCAGGCTCAAAATCAGACCTGACGATTTTTCCCAAGCTGAATAAAATTGCCTTTTCTGTTTCATTAACTGTAAAAACAGACATCGATATCAGCAAAACCAAAGCACCCAGTCCAACTAAAATTTTATTTTGTGTCATATTCAACGTCCCCTTGTTGTCCGCCCTCTATTGGAGCTGGTTCTATTAATTGATGACTGTGGCGCAGGCCTTGATTGCTGATAGCTACTAGCCGCTTTTTGTGCAGGTACAACATTGCCTTGGGTGAGTTTATCCAATGGCAAATAAAGCAAATTATTTCCACCTTTAACATCAACCATGACAGTGTTGGTCTGGCTCAATACTGATTCCATGGTTTCGATATACAAACGCTTCCTCGTCACTTCCGGCGCTTTTTCGTATTCAGTGCGTAATTGAGAAAAACGACTAGCCTCACCTTCTGCTTGTGCAACAACTCTGGCCAAATACGCCTCTGCCCCTTGAAGTTGTCGAGACGCAGCCCCTCTTGCACGAGGTATGACATCGTTATAGTAGCCTTGGGCTTCATTAATCAAACGCTGTTTATCTTCACGCGCTTTAATAGCATCTTCAAATGCGCCTTGAACCTGCTCGGGAGGCTGAGCATCCTGCAAGTTTACACTAGTAATTGCAATGCCCACCTTATAGGTATCCATAACAAGTTGTATTTCTGACTTAATCTCAGAAACAATCTCACTACGTCCCTCAGTTAAAACAAAATCCATGGTGTTGTGGCCAATGACCCCTCTCTCGGTTGCTTCTGTCACCTGCTTTAAGGTCGCTCCCGGATTTAATACATTGAACAAATAGTCTTTAGCATCCTTAACTTGGTACTGCACAGCAAGGCGTATATCAACAATATTTTCGTCCTTGGTTAACATTAGCGCTTCTCGAGGCACTGACCCTGCCTGTTGTCTTGCTCCTGAACGATAACCAACTTCAATAAAGCGTTGTTGCTCAACATCAACCAATTGCACTTGTTCAATTGGCGCTGGAAAATGCCAATTCAGACCAGGCATGGTTGTTGCCACATATTTCCCGAACCGGGTTTCAACGCCTCTGTTACCTTCATCAACGATATAGAAACCGCTCAATGCCCACAGAACGAGAGCCGCCACAAGCAAAAAGCCCAGGCTTTTCATTGGAGATCCACCGCCTTCAGATGATGACGATCCTCCGCCACTACCTCCAAATATTCCACTTAATTTTTCTTGTATTGATCGAATCGCTTCATCAAGATCAGGTGGGCCTTTTTCATCATTTCGACCACTCCAGGGATCTTTTTTACCGCCACCAGGTTCATTCCAGGACATATACATGCTCCACTCGGATTACTAAAAATCTATTGGACTCCATACAAGCCCAATATTCGTACAGTTAAAAACTGACTATATTCAAAAAACAGGATATTATATATTAAATTTTAAAACATCAGGGTCTTATCACCGTTTATAAATAATAAACTTAACACAAATCACTCCCATTACTTGCTAAACTCATGCATCAAAAAACCAGAATTGATCATTTGCTATTCAAAACTGACCAAACTATCTATTAAGTTATCTCTTCAACCTCTATTTCCTTTAACAGCCCTAGATGTTTTTTGTCAATTTCGACGGCAATATTCCAACCTCCTTCAGCTATATTTTCTTCATCCAGGATTCGTGCCACTGAAAAAAGCTTCGCTCTGATCTGGCCCTGAGAAGGAGATAATCGGCACATTTTTTTCACTTTTGTTGTAGAAAAAATTTCAGTCAGTGCCAAAAACAATAAATCAATTCCAATACCATATTGTGCGGACAACCAAACTCGAATTGGTTGACCCATCTCATCTCTATCAATTCTGGGCGCAAAATCATCTAACAAATCAATTTTGTTTAGAACTTGTAACTGCTTGATATTATCGGCACCAATTTCCTCAAGCACCTGGTTAACCTGAAATATCGTATCATCCCTGTCTTCCGCATTGGCGTCAATGACATGCAATAATAAATCAGCCTCAACCGCCTCTTGCAATGTTGATCGAAATGCAGCTACCAATTCATGTGGCAAATGTCTGATAAACCCAACCGTATCAGCTATCACCACACTGCCCCCGTCTTGCAACTTACATTGTCGCAGCGTTGGATCCAATGTCGCAAATAATTGATCTGCGGCATAAATATCCGAATCCGTTAACATATTGAATAGCGTAGACTTGCCGGCATTGGTATACCCAACCAACGAAATGGAAGGAATTTCAGCCCTTTTCCTTTTTGCTCTACTTTGATGTCTTTGCTGGGAAACCTTTTCAAGACGCTTTTGAATTTGCTTGATTCGGACGGCGAGTAATCGACGATCTGTTTCCAATTGCGTCTCACCAGGTCCGCGCAAACCGATACCACCTTTTTGCCGTTCTAGATGCGTCCAGCCTCGAATCAAACGGGTCGATAAATGCCGCAATTGCGCCAATTCAACCTGCAACTTTCCTTCAAATGTTTGCGCCCGCTGCGCAAAAATATCCAATATCAAACCATTTCGGTCAACCACGCGAACATCCAATGCCTGCTCAAGATTTCTCTCCTGACTGGGTGACAAAGGATGGTTAAACAAAACAATATCGGCGGAATAATCTTTAAGCGCCCGCTTTAGCTCTTCAAGCTTTCCAGTACCAATATAATATTTTGAGTCAGGTGCTTTACGCTTTGCCTCGACAACACAAACAGGCTCGGCACCAGCCGATCTCGCCAGTTCCTTTAATTCATTCAAGTCTTCTTGACTCGATTGAAAAAAAACATGCACAAGCACAGCCCGTTCACCCGCATCAGGACGCTCAAACAATAAAATACCTCATAAAATCAAAGAAAACCGATGTATGACAAGCCGGTAAAAATAGTGCAGCACAAATGAGATTATGCTTCTCCATCACTATCAGGCTCACGATAGATTTTTACTGCCTTACCAGGCACAATCGTCGATATCGCATGTTTATACACCATCTGACTAATGGTATTTTTTAGCATAATGACATACTGGTCGAACGAGTCAATCCGCCCTTGCAACTTGATTCCATTGACCAGAAAAATAGACACAGGTGTATGCTCTTTTCTAAGCGCATTTAAAAAAGTATCCTGCAAATTTTGTCCTTTCGGCATTATTGTTCTCCTTGATATTATTATTATCAGTAGTTGAAAAAACCATTATCACTGACTAATTTAAAAATTTTCAAGTGTATTGAAAATATAGCTACGCCAGCTTAATTTACGTTTATTTTTGTTTGTAAAGATCCAATCACCTTTTTACTTAAATTTTCCTGATGATTAACAAACAATTCCGCATCAGTTTCGCGTCTTAACCAGGTAATTTGTCTTTTCGCTAATTGCCTGGTTGCAACTATTCCCTTTTCAACCATCTTTTCATAGTCATACTCGCCTTTTAAGTATAACCAGATTTGACGATATCCTACCGCGCGAACTGATGGCATTTTTTCTGACAAATCACCCCGATGAAATAACTTCTTTACCTCATCAACAAACCCCAGCTCCAGCATTTGATTAAACCTTAACGCAATTCTATCATGTAAAAGTTTTCTGTCATCCGGCGCTATTACAATTTTAATTTTTCTAAAAGGTATCTGTTTTTGTTCAGCTATGACCTGCCAATGGCTAATTGGTTCACCACTAATTTCAAATACCTCCAAGGCCCGCTGAATACGCTGCGGGTCATTAGGATGAATTCTTACGGCAGAAATTGGATCAACTTCAGCCAATTTTTTATGCATTGCCGCCCAGCCCTCTATCTTGGCCTGTTCATTGAGTTTTTTGCGAATAATTTCATTCGCTTCAGGCAAATCAGCTAATCCTTTGAATAGTATATTAAAATACAGCATTGTTCCACCGGTTAACAGCGGAATTTTACCTTTTTCTGTAATTTCAGCCATTAATTGCAAGGCCTTATCCCGAAACATTCCTGTCGAAAATGACTCCGCCGGGTCAAGAATATCAATCAAATGATGCTTGATACCGCCTCGCTCACTCATTGTCGGCTTTGCCGTACCGATATCCATTTCTCGATACACCAACGCAGAATCTACACTGATAATTTCCGCATTAAGATTTTGAGCTATTTCTACCGCTAAAGCAGTTTTCCCTGATGCGGTCGGCCCCATCAAAAAAATCGCCGGAGGCAAATCCTTATCAATCACTGGCCACGCATAAAAAATTTATCTAAATCCTTGATGCTTAATTCCACCCAGGTTGGCCTACCATGGTTGCACTGGCCACTGCGCTCGGTTTTCTCCATATCACGCAGCAAAGCATTCATTTCTTCGACAGTCAATCGCCGCTGCGCCCTGACAGAGCCATGACAAGCCATACTAGCCAGAATTTCATTGGCTTTTTCCTGAATTCGAGTACTGTCACCATACTCAATAATATCCGCCAGCACATCCTTGACTAACCCTCCAACATCCGTTTTTGCCAAAATAGACGGTACCGAACGAATAGCTATGGATTCAGGCCCAGTTCTACTTAATTCAAAACCTAATGACCCAAAAAGCTCATTATTTTGCTCCGAAATTTCAGCCTCCTTCTCACCAACCTTCACTGTTACCGGCAATAGTAGAGGCTGTGTCACCACAACACTGTCTTGGAATTGCTGTTTTAAACGCTCATAGGTAACTCTCTCGTGTGCAGCATGGGCATCAACCAGAATAATTCCATTTGCCGTTTCCGAAAGAATAAAAATATTATGCAAATGCGCAACTGCAAAACCCAACGGGCAATCCTGTTCTTCCGAAGATTTTTGCGGCATTGCATCAGCCCGATCAGAAACTGGATATAATTTACTGTAGGCCTGAATTTCCTCTTCGACCGATAACGGCAATGATGTTTGACGAGGTTCTGGCGCAGCATAAGCAAAGGATTTCTGAACCACCTCTTGAGTCCGATCCTCAGACTCCGAAGCACTTGTCACTACGCCTGACGCTTCGCGATGCTCCTGGCTTCCAGGCCGGACATCTGCTAGAGAGCGATGTAACGCCTTAAACAAAAAGTCATGCACCAAGCGACTATCCCTAAATCTGACCTCCAGCTTCGCAGGATGCGCATTCACATCAACCAACGCTGGATCCAGCTGCAAATACAGGGAAAAAACCGGGTGTCTGCCATGATATAAAACATCTTGATAGGCTTGTTTGACTGCGTGAGTCACCAATCTGTCTTTAATCAACCGGCCATTGACATAAAAGAATTGCAAATCTGGCTGGCTGCGTGAAAAAGCGGGCAACCCAACCCAGCCCGTTAAAGAAAGGCCTGAAGATTGAAAATCAATTTGCACCGCATTTTCTATGAATGCCGGACCAAAAATTTTTGCAATTCGCTGCTCTTGTTCAACCAAGCTATCCGCTGGTCTCAAATCAAAAATTTCTCGTTGATTATGGCTGAACACAAAATGAGTTTTAAACCGGCCCAATGCCATTCGCTTTATTAATGTTTCAATATGAGAAAATTCGGTTTTTTCTGTCTTTAAAAACTTCCGTCTGGCCGGCGTGTTATAAAACAAGTCTCTTACTTCAACGGTTGTCCCTTGGGGATGAGGCGCTGGCTGAGGCTCCAAATCAGCTTCAGTACCGTCAGCTTTAACAACCCAGGCATACTCCTCATCGATAGCGCGCGATGTCAACGTCAGTTTTGAAACCGAACTGATACTTGGCAACGCCTCCCCTCTAAACCCCATACTTGTCACTTTCTCAAGGTCTTTTAACGAAGCGATTTTACTGGTTGCATGACGTGACAAAGCCAAAGCCAAATCATCTTTATGAATACCACAGCCGTCATCACGAATTCGAATCAACTTAATGCCGCCTTGCTCAATATCGATCCTGATTTCCCGGGCATTCGCATCAAAACAATTTTCCAATAATTCTTTGACAATTGACGCAGGCCTTTCCACAACCTCGCCAGCAGCTATTTGGTTTACGAGTTGACTAGGAAGTGTCCGAATACGCATCTATTTGAAAAAAATTAAGGGAGACATGAGATTAATGAATGAAGGAATATTGTGTCTGATTCGTTATTAAGAAACAATACAAAAAACTCGCCATTACCAAGTCACTGTGACGAACGCTTGAACTTGCTGAAATTTTGATAAACTCAGGCATGTATTTTTTTAAAAACAAAATTATTGCTATGAAAAAAAATCACTCAATCATCACCGAAAACAATCATTCATCAGCTTGCGCTCATATCCAAAAAAAATTTCATGCTCATTCCTGGTGGCCCCGGGCACAGCCCAGGCTGGCAAACTGGCAAAACAGGAATTCGACCTAATGAAAAACAGTCCGGGAGCATTAGAAGTGTGGTGCAAAAGATGGCTTGATTCCAGCCAACTTATTGGCCTTATAAGAAAATTACAAAAACATACCTGAAGAAAAACTAAAATACAGAGAAATTGGAATTTGCTGTTTCCCAAATTGTCGAATCGATCAATCGGAAAATTATTTTAAGAAATGGTGCCTCGGGCCAGAATCGAACTGGCACGGTGTTACCACCGAGGGATTTTAAGTCCCTTGCGTCTACCAATTTCGCCACCGAGGCTTATTTCTATGGGTTGGTAGCCGATTATTGTATCGTATCTTTTTTTAAGATACCAGCACTAAATTTATGTCGGAATTTTTCTTTTCGTTCTAATAATCCAAAATAAAGATAAGGAGTACGTCATGACAGAATCATCGGCAATAAATAAAATCAGGCAACCCAAAATAATGATTATCTTGGGCCTTTTAGCTCTAATTTCGGCATTTTTTATCTTCGATGCTCAACAATGGCTCTCTCTTGAGACCGTCAAACAGCAAAAACAAACCTTACTTGATTTTACCAAACAACATTACTGGTTAGCTTTTTTCAGCGCTGGCTTTTTGTATATTATTACAACGGCATTAAGTATTCCCGGCGCCACCGTACTTTCGCTTACTATCGGCTTTATTTTTGGCAGAACCATGGGCACGCTATTAATTGTTATTTCAGCTACAATTGGCGCCACTTTGGTTTTTCTACTGGCCCGCTATCTTTTCGCAGACTGGGGAAAAAAACGTATTGATGAAAGTCCGTTAACACAAAAAATTACCGATGGCTTTCAAAACGATGCTGCCAGTTACATGCTGTTTTTAAGACTGGTACCACTCTTTCCTTTCTGGCTAGTCAATATTGCTCCGGCATTTACCTCAATTTCCACTCAAACCTTCATCATTACCACACTGATTGGCATTATTCCAGGAAGCTTTGTCTATGCAAACCTGGGCAAATCTTTGGCATCGATTGATAGTTTGGATGGATTGCTATCATCTGAAATGTTATTAGCACTTAGCTTGCTGGGAATCTTATCATTACTGCCGGTCTTAGCAAAAAAGTTCACTTCTCAAAATGATCAATAAATCATGATTAAAATATTGCTTACCGCTTTATTAATATCTCTTTTCAGTAGCGAAATTTATGCTGAATCACCCCAAATAATACCGATCAGTCACTTCTCCAGCACTGGAATTAAAAACTGGCAGCACAAAATCTTTGAAGGAGAAACAGACTACGAGATTGTCAAGCTCGACAACAAACAGGTGTTATCCGCATCAAGCCAAGGTACTGCTTCAGGACTTATTAAAGAGCAAAAAATTGATTTGACAAAAACACCATATCTTAACTGGAGCTGGCGCATTGAAAACCGTTTACCCAAATTAAACGAGCAAAGTAAATCCGGCGATGACTACGCAGCTAGAATCTATGTTGTTATTAGCGGCGGTATTTTTTTCTGGAAAACCTATGCACTCAATTATGTTTGGTCTTCAAATTCAGAAACTGGAAACATCTGGCCCAACGCCTATGCCGGCAAGCATACCATGATGATTGCTGTTCGCTCATCACAAGACCCAATAAAAACCTGGTTAACTGAAAAACGTAATGTCGCCAGTGATTTAAAAAAAATTTATGGCAAAGAATTTCACTCTATTGACGGCATTGCCATTATGACTGATACCGATAATTCTATGGGAAATGTCACAAGCTATTATGGCGAAATCTATTTTTCCAAAAATTAATCATTCCCTAAAAAAATCCAACAAATTTCATTTTCTAAAAAATATTTGTATAATTAATGGGATGCGATAATTTCTTCGCATTTAACTTTCATTTAATTGGCTAGCCGCCAAACAATGATCTTTTTCACATAACACAAATTGATACAAAAAAATCATTGTTACTAATCTTAAGGGGAAAAACATGGGGATGCTATCTGAATTTAAAGAATTTGCAATCAAAGGCAATGTTGTTGATATGGCTGTCGGCATCATCGTTGGATGCAGCATTTGGCAAAATTGTTTCTTCGTTTGTTGCCGATGTTATAATGCCGCCGATTGGCGTCATGATGGGGGGTGTTAATTTTTCTGATCTTGCCTATACGATTCAGGAAGCGGCCGGCGATGTTCCAGCCGTTGTTATCAAATACGGCGCTTTCATCCAGACCGTAGTTGACTTTATCATTGTCGCTTTTGCAATTTTTATTGCTGTCAAGGTAATGAACAGCCTGAAAAAAGAGGAAGAAGCCGCACCTGAAGAAGAACCAGCGCCATCAAAAGAAGAAGTATTGTTGACAGAAATAAGAGATATATTGAAAAATAAATAAAACATTCCCCTAGGAGGTTGTCGGGTTAATCAAGGAGTTCGTAGCGAGACACCTGGGAAATTAAACGCGTTTTTTTATCTTTTGAGGCGAATAGTGGCGCAACGAAAAATATCGAAAAATGCAGTCAATTTCCCATTGACACAGTAGAATATTCCTTAATCCATCAGTCTCCTAGGTTTTCAAAAGTAATATTTGAAATCTTGGGATTAAATTATCAATCTTGCCTCGCGCATACCAACACCCAACATGGAAAAATTCCCACCTCCGCAAATAGAACATATATCCAGACAAGAAAACTTTTATACCTCCTCTAACTGGCAACCGCCATGGTATCGGTCGCGTCGCTTCATTATTTTCAGCACAGTTTTCCTGCTAAGTCTATTAATCAGCCAGGCATACAATTACACTCGTCCGGCTGTATTTCAAAGCAGCGCAACCTTATTGACTGTCGCAAAAACTGCAATTGATCAATTTGCCAATCCGGAAATGCTGCAACTAGGGGCCGACATTGAACATGTCGCTATTCAAAAGGAATTGTTACTTGGACCATCATTATTAGCTAAAACCGCCCAAAAACTACTGAAAACAGAAAATATATCGCTGTCCAGCCTGGAAATCAGAAACACCCTTAATGTAAAACCAGTTACAGACACCAATCTGGTGAAAATGATAGCTGAAGGCCCAAACCCTGATATTCTGCCTTTGCTGATCAACACCTGGATTGATGTTTATCTACAGGAAAGCTCTGTAAAATCCGAAGCATCTACTAATTCAACACAACTGATTATCAAAGATGAACTTGACAGCTTGAGAGAAAAAATTGAAGCAAAGCGAGCCGAACTAAATCAGTTTATGCTTTCAAGCGGCATTACCTCCACTGAACGAGTTGAAAATCCAGTTTTGGCAAGGATTAATGGATTGAATGAGTCTCTTAATCTTGCCAGCGAAGAAGAAGTCAAAGCAAAAGCCCGACTTGATGCATTAAAAATTGCTATAAAACATGGCCAAAGCGTGGCCCCTGAGCAAGATCAACGAACCATCAGCGCCCTTGAGACCCACGCCCAGGAATTGCGAGAAAAAATTGCTGAAATGCGGCAACAATTCACGGATGACTATATTAATCTTGATCCATCAAAACGCTTTATGCCTCTGGAACTGAAAAAACTTGAATCCAGATTACAAAAGCTGCGCAATCAGGGACAATTGGTAGCACTATCGCAAGCACAGCAGGCCTATCGAGCGGCAAGACAGTCTGTTCAATCAATTCAAAATCAAATTGATGAGCTAAGCCAGGATGCCGGCGAATTCAGCGGTCGTTTTCAACAACATGAGTCGTTAAAGTCTGACCTTGAAGGACTCGAAGAAATGTACCGGGAAACCCAGGAAAAACTGGTTAAACTGGATGCCAAACAAGCTGCCCACTACCCTCAAATAGATGTCATTGACCGCGCCTACCGTCCGCAAAAGCCAAGCAGCCCTGACTACACGCGCGATGCAATAATCGCCACTGGCGGCTCATTTCTACTCGCCTTACTTAGTGTTTTGCTGGCTGAATTTTTGACTCGAAAACCGAAAACCCCCGAAGCTTTTACGGTACCTGGAATTCATATCCATACCCCTCCAGCCCAAGATGCCATCCCCCAACAACCACAATATAGAAATTTAACCGCACAAAACCATCATGCTTTGGACGCGCCTTTAGAAAAACAATTTTCGACCGAACAATTAAGAATGGTTTATCAAACCTCTAGCTTGAAAGGCAGGCAGTTACTTGCTTTACTCCTCACCGGATTAACCCTAGACGAAGCCACTCTCATTGAATTAGATGATTTTGACTTCCCAAATCATCAACTGGCTATTACTGGCGCTACGCCACGAGTAATTACTGTTCCAGCCGTTATTCATTCGCTTTTTGAACATTCTTCGCCCTGCCCCCTTTGGAAAAGCACTCCCAAAGCGACCGCAAAAGAACTTGCTGCCTTATTAGCTTGTATGGCCAACGACGCGGGCATTTCAGACTCTGAAGAATTCACTGCCGAAGCCATCAGACATAGTTATATTATTTTTTTACTTCAACAAGGACTGAGACTACAAGACCTGGAACAAATCCTTGGACACATCAACCCCGTAACGCTCTCTCGCTATCGTATTTATACGCAACCAGGATCAAGCCAAGCCCTATCAGAAATTGATTTATTACACCCGGCATTAAAAAACGTTGGTTAAATTTTCCATTATCATCCCGGTCCTGAATGAAGCACAAAATATTTCAAGTTTTTTATCAAAACTTCAGTCTTTAAGAACACAAGCAGAAATAATTATTGTTGATGGCGGCAGCCAAGACGACACCACTGATCTTAGCCAGCCACTAGCCGACAAAATAACCCAAAGCACCAAAGGGCGCGCAAAACAAATGAATGCAGGCGCTAAAATTGCTTCTGGAGAAATTTTACTATTTCTCCATGCTGACACCAGCTTACCTGATAACTCGCTCCTTTTAATAGAAAAAGGCCTGTCAGAAAAATATCAATGGGGAAGATTTGATGTTGAATTATCCGGCAATCATTTTATGTTTCAGGTTATTGCTTTTTTTATGAACTGGCGCTCCAGACTGACAGGCATCAGCACCGGCGATCAAACCTTGTTTGTGCAAAAAAAACTTTTTTATCAAATTGGACAATTTCCCGACATTCCATTGATGGAGGATATTGCCATTTGCAAACAACTGAAAAAATACTCTGCTCCGCTTTGCCTGAAAGCCAGGGTAATTACTTCTAGCCGACGTTGGCAAAGCTTTGGCATCTTACGAACCATTATGTTGATGTGGTGGCTACGATTGCTGTATTTTTCAGGATGTGACCCAAAAAGTCTTAGCGGCCTTTATTCCAAAGATAAGAAGCGCACATGAAAAAAAGTAAGTTACTGAACTTATTCAGCGCACATCCCTAAATTCTTCAAGTATTTTTCTGATTAACCGGGATTTTCCCTGATAATCCTAGCAAGCTTGTATAAATAAGAACTTAGCCTTACTTTTGATTTATTAATAGCATCAATATTAATTTCAAAGCGCAGCTGATTATCATCTTCATATAAACCGATAATCCCACAGCTATGCGCAAAATCAGGAATATTGGAAATGGTCAATAAATTCATATTATCGGTTAAAGATTGGCACTGGACAGCAGCTCCTTTGATCTTGTCGATAAACAAAATATGACATTGCCGCGCCATTTTCTTTGAAAATTCAAATACTTCTATAACTCTTCCAGCCGCCCTTTTACCAGAAAAATTCCGAAAGACGCTGACAAAATCAGGACTTGCCAGAACACACAGATGTATTGATTCATCGCCCGGCAATTCGCGCCAAACAGCCAAACGCGCAAAATTATAAACAAACCCGGCAGTTATTTTTTCAATCCGAAAATCGTGATCATCAGCCTTAAGTGCAGTCACAAATAACAGCACACTCAGCATCGCCAGTAACCTTGCAAAGGGCAAACTATTTTTAATCATTCCCAAGCTTATCAAGCCGATCAAAAACGCCAGCTAAGCTTGCCATAAATGCTGCGCTTAACTTCAGTGGGCTGGGTTTCGATGGTTTTTTCATAAAATTCGGCATGTTCAGAATCCAATAAATTCTGGCCTACAAATGACAACTCCAAATTTTGTACCGGCTGCCAAATCAAATGTACGTCAAAACCATAATAGGCAGCAATTTGTTGGTCAGCAATCCTATCAACAAAACGCCCAGTTAAATTAACTTGAACCTGAGAAGTTATATCTATCCCCGTTGAAATAAGAAATTGATGATGGGGAACAGTTTGTTGATTACCTCCACTCATCATTTTTCCTTTACTCTGGTCATCTAGAAAACTGTAATGTGAGCGGATCGTTAGAATATCCATGGGCTGCCAATCAATTGCTATTTCAAAGCCCCAAATAGTCGCTTTGCCGCGATAAGCGGTCTCAAGAGTTACTGAAGTAGCACTGACCTTGATCAAATCGAAACCGATGAGCCTTTTATAGTCATGATAATAACCAGAAACATCTATATTTAATTGTGAATTGACTTGCCAACGATACCCTCCTTCATAAGATAACATCTGCTCGGTTTTTAATTCTCTAGTACTCCTTAGCTCAACAGCTTGCGAAGTTCCCGGATCAAAAAAACGGAAGGTACTGTCTCTTTCTGTCCGCGAAGGGGTTCTTAACGCCCTAGAAAAAGCCACCCAAAAGGTATGATCACGCCAATTCCAGATAGACCGAATTGAAGGTTGAATTTCAAACCCACTGTAATCATTATGTTCAAATTTAGCACCAATAATTAAACGCCAGAAGTCAGTGACCAAGGATATTTCATCCTGAAAAAAAGCACTGAAAAGCTGAATGTCCCGTTGGCTTGGCTCATATTGTGTGACAGCACTCTTACCATAATCATCTGCAATCAATCGATACCCAAGCCCCCAAGTTAAATCATCCCTGTCAAAAAACTGGAAACGATACTGGAAATCTACATCAAAGGTATCAATATGATAATTAACCAATGCTGAATTATTGATATTATTGTTCCATCGTTCCCGATTATAAAAAAACTGAAGCGTCATCAGATTGTTTGGCTCTGTTTTATGCTGCCAACCCCCTAGAATATTGTACTGATAAGCCCTGGTATCAATCGCTTTTGCCGGCGAAGTGATAATTGATAACGTTTCTTTCTCATTGCCTTGATAATAATCACCTTGCAAAACAAACAAATCATGCTCTGAAAGATTAATATCCGTTCTGGCACCTACCTGAAAACCATCTGCCCGGTCATCAGTCGGCGCGCCCTGAAATGAAGCACCATCATCACGATCAAAATATCGCCCATAAACCCGATAATAGCCTTTATCACTGACCTTTCCGCCATGACGAAAACCCGCAACGACTTTTTCTGTATTACCGCCTCCCGCCACCAATAAATTTCCTTGAGTTTCACCTGGTCTTTTGGTGATTATATTTATGACTCCATTCATCGCATTTTCACCCCAAATTGAAGCCCCTGGCCCCCGAATGACTTCAATTCGGTCAATATCTTCCAGCATTGGATTGTGAATATCCCACACAACACCGGCATTTAAATGTGAATAAATACTTCGTCCATCGATAAGAACCAGTAATTTTGCGGCATATTGACTATTAAATCCGCGAATAGAAACAGCCCATTTATGAGCAGTAATTCTGGCTACGTGTGCACCTGGAACCAAACGCAACAAATCTGGAAGACTGGTTGCACCTGAGCGATGAATATCATCCTGAGTAAGCACATAGATTGCTGATGCGGCTTCACTTAATTTTTGAGGCTTTTTTGCAGCGGATGTCACAATTAATTCTTGCATCATCAGCTCCTCTAGAGACAAATCGGCAACATCAACAAAATCCACTTCGGAAATTACTTTTTCAGATAAAAAAAACAACAAAAGCAATCCATAGCACAATGGCGACTGCTTACGAGTATATTTAGGCATTATTCACCGTGTCTGATTATGTTCTTCACATTCAGGGACCTTCTTACAAGCAATTATATAGCTGTGCTGCAAAATGACCGGGTACTGATAGACACTGATTTTGCAGAGCAATCACTTCACTAAACCACCACTCATCTAACGGCTAACATTATGACTGTACAATTATACTTCAATCGCACTAAAGACCAAGCTGACTTGTGTATTAAGTCAGCTACAGTAAAAAATAAAAACTTGCCGCCAATATATCTTTTTGTAACCACAAAAGAAATTACTCAAGTATCCAGTTTTTCCTCGAGTATTTCACAAAAATTTTTTATTACCTTAATTCTGGCAAAGCGTTTATCGTTTGCTTCAACTAACACCCATGGCGCGGTATGATTGCTCGTTCTGCTGAACATTTCATTCGCCGCCAATTCATAATCCTGCCATTTTTCACGATTCCGATAATCTTCCTCGGTAATTTTATAACGCTTGTAACTAATTTTTTCCCGCTCTTTAAATCTTCGTAATTGCTCGTCCTTATCAATATGAAGCCAAAATTTTAATAAAACAACGCCATGCTCCACCAAGTCTTCCTCAAAATTAACGATTTCCGAATAGGCTCTCATCCACTCCATTTTTGATGCAAATCCTTCCACACGTTCAACTAGCACACGACCATACCAGCTTCGATCATACAAAGTCACCTTTCCCGCTCTGGGCAGATGCCGCCAAAACCGCCAAAGATAATGATGCAATCGCTCCTCATCTGTTGGTGCAGCAATGCGTATCACCTGATAATTCCGGGCATCCATGGCCCGAGTTAATCGCCTGATTGCACCACCTTTACCAGCAGCATCCCAGCCTTCAAAAACCAAAATACTGGAAATTTTACGTTTATGCGCTTCTCTGGCAAGCCGCCCCAATTTACCTTGATAATAAGCAAGTTTTTTACTGTAATTTTTTTCGCTCAAGCTTTTAGATAAATCCAAGGAATCTAGCAAACAACTTTGATCAGGCATTAAGGGGTTTGAAGTGAAAAATTCGACATCTGCTTTTAGATGCTTCTGGTATTGCTCAATATGATGAGAAATACGCTGTAAAACGTGCTGGCCAACAGTCAAATTTCGATAATGGTGGTCGTGACTGTCTACAATCAACCAAGCTGTATCAACTGTGCTAGTAGTCTTTAACACGGTTTCAGCAATCCGGATGAATTGATTATAGATTTTAAGATGTTTTTTATCTCGTTTTGTAACTTGCCAGCGTGTTTCCGGATTTTTTTCCAGTTCTTTTAACCGTTTCCGCTGTGTTGCTTTGCCCAGATGCAGCCAACATTTGATTATCAAGGCCCCGTCATCAATGAGTTCCTGTTCAAATTGTTTGATTCGAAGCAACTCAGTTTTCAATCGTTTTTGATTAATCTTGTTTTTAACTCGCTTTGCAATCGGTCTGCTATACCACGAACCAACATAAATACCTATTTCCCCTTTCTTCGGCATGGTTCGCCAAAAACGCCACATCCTGGGACGCTCACGTTCTTCATCGCTTGGCCTGCCAAACGCATTTGTCCGAATATAACGCGGATCCATCCATTCATTCAGAAGGTTAATAACATCTCCTTTACCACTGCCATCAACTCCTGAAACAACAATAAACACCGGAAAACCGCATACCGCAAGTTGTTGCTGAACGCTTAACAGCTGGGTTCTTAATCCCGGTAATTGTTGCTTGTATTCCTCTCTTTTTAATGCGTGACCAAGCTCTGCAATTTCAAACATTAGCAATAAATCCCAATAATTTTTTGTGGTAATTGAGTAAAAGTGTTGACGCGATAGCAGCTGTCATGATAAAAATACACTGTCGATTTAATGACACAATTTAACACACAAAGGCTCTGTTTTAGAGTCACCCTTTTTTAACCAGAAAGGGCAAAATATTAATAATTACTAGAGAGGAAATATAAAATGGCTGAACAACAAGAGAAAGACAACTTTTGGCTTTACATCGGTGGCCTGATCGCAGTAGTCGTTATTTTAGTATTCATGCTGAAAAGCAGAGAAACAGAGCATTTAAAAAGCAGCGCGGTTCAAGAAATTCAGCAAGAAATTGAGCAATCAATTCCTTCCAGAAGAATGAAAAATGTCGCAGTAGACTGATAGCGCATAAAATAAAACTCCCGGTCATTCTTGATCGGGAGTTCTATATCAACTACTCAATATCTTATAAAGTAGGTAGAAAAGCAGCTAGTTACTAATTATAGACCCCTCCATTCGCGCAATAAGTCAGTTTCCAAACCAAACATTGCCAATATTTTTCCCACACCTTCATCCACGAAACCCATCACTGAATTGGTTTTATTATAAAATGCGGGCATTGGTGGAAAAATAATCCCGCCCATTTCGGTCACGCTTGCCATATTTCTGATATGCGCCAAATTTAGTGGCGTCTCGCGCGGCACTAACAATAATTGCCGTCGTTCTTTCAACACCACATCAGCGGCTCTCGAAATCAAATTATCCCCAAACCCATGAGCAACACTGGCCAGCGTTTTCATGGAACATGGAGCAATCACCATTCCTTCCGTTTTAAATGAGCCACTGGCAATACATGCTGCAATTTCATCAATATGATAAGTAACGTCAGCCAGATCATAAAGCGATTTACGACTCATTCCTAATTCATGTTTAAGGTTTACCAACCCAGCCGATGAAATCACCAGATGACTTTCCCATTGTGAAACATTCTGCAACACTTCCAGCATCCTAACACCATAAATTGCACCGGTTGCACCAGTCATGCCAATAATGAGCTTTTTCTTTTTGGTCATGCGTTTCCTCGTAATACTTCAAATTTCATGCTTTTTAGATTACATCTCCATTGCCAGAAAATGATATAAGAGCGAATGTTCATAGTTCGCCGGAAATTTCAGCATAATTTTTTTCTGTGGCCGTAACCAAGCTATCAATCATCTCTTCTCCTTGAGCAACATGACCGGCATTTGGCAAAACTATGTATTCGGCATCAGGTAATGCGCGATGAAGGCTGTAGCCGGCCTCAATTGGGCAAACAAAGTCGTTTCGACCATGGATGATGACCGTTCGGACATTACTTATCCTATGGCAATTATTTAGTATCTGATTCTCGTCAATAAAATAATGATTTTTCGCATAGTGCAATTCCATTCGCACCTGTTTTAGCAATTTCTGACTCACGTGATTGTCATGCTGCAAAACCTGATATTCTTCTCCCAAAGCAACCTGTCCCCCCCAATTATCCCATTCCCTTGCCACTCTTAAACGCGCCACCTCATCTTCACCCCATAACCCCTCACAAATTCTTTCCAGTAAAGCTTGGCATTTTGAACCGGGCAAGCTTTCCACCAAATGATGCCATTGTTCAGGGTAAATTCGCCCGGCGCCTTCCTGTAGAAACCAGTCCAGGTCTTTTTGTCTCGCTAAAAAAACACCCCTTAGAATCATAGCTTCAACATGCTGTGTAAATTGTTGCGCATACAACAGTGCAAGTGTCGCCCCCCATGATCCGCCAAACAACACCCATTTTTTAATGTCAAGCAGTTTTCTAATGCTTTCCATATCATTCAGTAAGTCTTGCGTAGTATTGTTTTCAATTTCACCAAATGGCAAAGACAACCCACAAGCTCGCTGATCAAACAAGATTATGTGGTATTTTTCAGGATGAAAAAATCGTCGGTGATCCGGCCTGGTTCCTGAGCAGGGACCGCCATGCAAAAAAATTACCGGCAATCCATTAGGGTTTCCTGATTGCTCAACATAAACAGAATGCTGATTTCCAGTTTCCAGAAAAAATGTATGAAAAGGCTGGATTTCCGGAAAAAGTTTTTTCATTTTATCAACCCTACCATTCAGCCGCTAAAATAGGTACAACACTAACCAACACCAAGGTTGTTGTCATCGTTATCAAAGGCAATAAAATCCTTTCATGCCGATACCAAAAATTGCCGCCTCCTTGCGCCGCTATTGTTGCCTCTGCATGACCCACCATTTGCTTGGTCAGAAGATGGTTCAAAGCCACGGGAGGACTAAGATAACCCAATTCAAATGCAACCAAGGTCATCATCCAAAAATGAACCGGTTCGATACCATTTTTATAGGCAATTTGCGCCACTGTCCCTGAAACCAATACTACTGCGCCAAAAGGATCCATAACCATACCAATCCCGATCAATACCATAATCAAAAAAACCAATGCCAACCAAATTGAATCAAAATGATGCGGGAAAAAACCCAACAGCCCAGACCTTTCAACCACACCCCCGAGAACAAAAGACAACCCCATCAATAATAACAATGCTCCAATATGGATACTAGCCTCAGATGAGGCCGACCTAATCGCCGCTTCAAAACTTCGAACTTCCCGTTGAGGACTTTCGGCAGAAATACCTTTTGGATACAATTTTTCATATATAACCAAACCCAAAATCATCACTGGCAGAATCACCGGCGCCGAAAATTCATCCAGATAGGCATTTAGTAGGAACACATACAGGAAGTAAACGACAATCAAAATAACAGCATAGGGAACCAAAGGACGCAATGCTTGCACAAAGACAGGAAAAGCCTCCCGCGCTGGAGCAATACGAATTTTTTCCTGCCGGGTCAAAAACACAAAAAACCAGAACACCATAATCGTTGTGAAAAAAGTATTTAGCCCCCAGTCAAACAACTGATCGGTGACCACTTCCTTATTTAATGCGGCAATCAACACCACCAATAAACATGGCCGCAATACGACACCAGCACTGCCAGTCATTGCTGTTGCCGCCAGAGCAAGCTGCCTGCGAGCACCAACGCGCCGTAACTCTTTATAAATAATTGCCCCCATAGCAATAATAATAATCCCGGAAGCACCGGTATAAGCCGTCGGCAAAGCCATAATAACAATAGCCACAAAAGCTAATACCTCCGGCGACATTCGCCAAGGTTTGAACACATTAAACAATCGCTCGCCTAGACGAGTTTGCTTTAACAACATCCCTGTCCAGATATACAAGCCGATATTAAGAAATAATCCTGCCTGGTCTATTAATAAACTAAAAAAAATCGCTAATCCAGCGGAATGCCCTTCTGTCAGAAAAAAATATTTAGCCGCAAATAACGCCATAATGACATATAACGGCGTCGCCAATAATGCATGAGTAATTGTCCCTCCCGGTTTAATGCCGGATCGCGGCTTAAATAACAGATAAACACTGACCGCACTTAAGATTGCAAAACCGGTAATCAATAACGGAAATATATCAGGATAATCAACGACAGCCGATGCCTGAAAAACTTTATCGCGATAATTCCAGGCAGAAATCAGCAACAATATATTTCCAAGCAACTGCGCTGTTGCAGAAACTCGCTGATCCAGCAGGGTAATCACTGGTTTAAAAGCAATATGTTGCTGTCTTATCGAACAGGTAATGGCACAAATAAATAACAGCAACAGCAGTATTTCCCGTTGTTTTCTATGGGTTAAAATACTGATTGCAGCAACACTTTTTTCAACACTGCGAAATATTTTTACTGCAAATGTCACTCTGGCCTGATTGTTCTCGGCAAGTCGATGCTTTTCCACACACAATGCCTGAGATTTTTCCAAAGATGTGCGAGCCGCTTTCCGGTTAAAAGGCTCATCATCAAACAGCATATCCAGGTCATCGGTTTCTGCATCAAGCTTGTTAAGTTCTGCCTCAATGTCCAGGTTAGGATTACATTCAGGGCTGGCAATATCATCTCGCAGCAAGAAATAATCTTGCCACAAATATTCACCCGCTTTTAGCAATTGTGCATGTAATTTTTCGCTGTTCCCTGCGAGAATGATCGTCAATAAAATAATGAAAACCGGCAAAGTGGCAAACCACTCCCACCAGCGGCGCTTTGGAAGCTTACCCGTCAATACCATGATGCCAACAAATTATTCAAAGTAACTTGAGTGGCCATTTTTTACACTGGCTATTCTTTATCAGCCGCTGTACATTCAGGTTGAAGCGGGTCTTTTTTACAGCGCACCATCCTCATGACTTTCAACATCTTACTGTTATAAATACCCTTATCTCTAAGCCTGATTCGAGACTGTCGAAACACTTCTGAGTAGCGACTCTTATCCGCCTCAGGAATTTCTATCCATAATTTTTCAGGGATTTTATTTTCATATCGGGCCAACAAATCTACCCCTTGGTCAAACTGATTCAGCGAATAATCTCTGGATTTTTGGCCAAACCCATCAGGAAACTCACTGCTCCTAATTAGAATTTGCATGGTTACCTGTGCCAGTGAAAAACGAATAACCCCACCTGAAGGCTGCAAGCTTTTATAAAGCTCCATTGCTTCGTACATAACTGCTGGGCCATAGGTGATATCAACGGATCCATTATTAAATTTACTATACATATTGGCAATTGAAGTCGCTACAGGAGAAGCGCCCACAAATGATACCATCTCAGTTTGTGCAGGATCAGAATCCATCACCGCGAAACGCTTACCAGCCAATTCTCCCACTGTATCAACACTGCGGTCTCTGACAAACAAATAAACCGCTCCGCCAGGAAATATACCAACTACCTCATAAGGACCACTTTTCATTAATTTAGCAGCTTTTTTAGCGCTGATTGTCGCAATAACCGACTTTAAATACTCATAGCTGGGTATCGCGCCCGCAGCATCCAAACTGCCGGTAAAGGCATTGAATTGACGAGCGCGAACACCAGTAAAACTCACCGCATCACAAAGACCCGCTTTAAAATCTTCCGCAGCAACACGCTCATTGGTATATGGCTTTAAAATAAGTTCTGCCCCCCAGTCCATTGCTGCGAGTTTATAATCCTTCATCTGGGTAAAAACCGGACCATTCGCGCCAAGAATATCAAAAACACAGACTTTTTTTGCCTCTGCTAATACCAGGTGAGATCCAAAAACGAAAAAAAAGATAATTAATATCCTGAACCCGCCACTGTTACATTTTTTCAATTTAGACTCCTTATTTCTTTTAATTGTTTTTTTAAATCTTTGGCAGCCATCGCGTAACCCCCTTCTGCAGCATCAACAAAGTGTATATGATGGATATGGTAATCAGAAATCAGACAAGTCATTAACGCCCGATCAGACACATGCACCCCATAAACCAACAATCCTTGTTGATATGTTTTTTCAAGATATTTAAGTAATTGCTCTCTTTGTTCAGGTGTTCCAGAAATTACCATGCGCAAATTATCATCAAACTTACGAAAATCTGTATTGGCAGTTAAAACATCCTTATATTTCCCCCAATCAATACCAAACATTTGCTTTTCATTTTCCATCCAACGACGCCCTAATCGAACCTTCCAAGGCAATAACAATGGATACAGCCATTTTGAAAGTCTTTTGCCAGAACCAGTCCTAATTTTCACTTCATCTTGTAAATTATTACTATTGGCAGTTAATTCCAAATTATTTTTTTGCACTGGTCGGCAGGTTGTTGGCCGCCCATAAATCGTCTGTATTGCATCAAATGCATCCAAATACACTGCATTATTTCTTTCAGGGCTTTCTTCAATCGCCATCACTAACAGAGAAATTGTTTCACCGTGCGGACTGAACACATCTTTCCATCGACATTCAAAACCAGAAAAATCTGCGAATGGCAAAATACTTTCAGCATTTAAGCAATAGTGATTGTCACGGTCATTTTTGACCAACTGTTCAGCATAAAACAATCCTTTTCCCGAAAAAACCGCTTGGTAATAACCCTCCGAAATCTGACATTTTGCCACTAACACCCGATATTGCGACTGATGGATGTCGGCACAAGGTACAATTCCTACTCGAAGCGATAAAGAAAACTGCTCGCTGGCCATCAATCTTGAAGCGACTAAGGCCTTTTTAACAACTTCCACATGATTATTGGGAATACACAAACTTGCGCCATCGCCACCAAAAACAAAAGGAATTGGTAATGGCTTCAAGGCATTGCAAATAGCAACAATTGATGCAACACCAACTGCATTGACTTGCCGATATTTTCCTTGCTGTATTGCCTCAGTAGAACCTTCAATATCGGTAATAACAACAGACCAATCTGGCGGTAATTCCGTGTAATGTGTAGAGCTAAAAACCCCTCGAAAATGATCGAATGATTTTAAATTGGCATAAAATACGGATCTACAATCATTTTTAATAGGGCTGGCTTTGCTGAATGATGATGCCATTGTTATTTTATGAAATGGCTTAGGAGCGGCGCATGAAATAACTTTAACAACTAATTCCGTACACACTGCTAAGTCACAATCCATCCAAGTCTCTGCTAAAGCAGTTCATGCAAAAGTATTTGCATGAAAAGCGCGTCTATCTCATTAACCTGTGTCGTAGTGAAATCAGAGATTCAAGATTATTAAAAACTTAATCTGACCGCAAAAAATCTTTACCTTCCAATAAAGGCAGATATTTTTTTTCCTGCATCAGCTGGTTTTCCTTACGCTCTGCAAGCCACCGTCTAATTAGATTACTTCGTTCAACATGACCAAGTTTCGATTCTATAATGGCAAGCTTTTCAGTATTTATAATGATCTTATCACGCTTACCAATATACCGTAGCACCACGTTAGCTCGTGCAAAATAATGCTTCGCCTGCAACCAATCACCCTGCTCCAAATAAAGCTGCCCCAGGTCTGAAAGCGTAGCAGCAATTCCAGGCTGAATCAGGCTGGCTTTATAAACCGCCAAAGCTTGCTGCAATTTCTGCGCAGCTTGCTGAAATTTATTTTCTCTTAACAGTAATTTTGCTTGAAATCGAAGTAATAGTCCTTGAAAAGCTCCGGCATCAACATCTACAACCTTCAAGGCTCTTTCATACCTTTGGGTCCAGAGTTTGGCCTCATGATTTTGCTCAAATGCGAGACGGGTTTGATTGGCAATAGCTGAAAGCTGGATTAAATCCGGCGCTGATTTTGGCTTAATACCATCAAACTCCGGCAACAGAACTGACAGAAATTGCTGAGCCTTGGCAAACTGCTTTTTTTTAATCGCTAATTTTGAAAACAGCAAATTGATACGTCTTCGATGACGTTTTAAACCTTCTGCTTGATTTATTTCAGTCACATTGATTAAATATTTCTCAGCAGCTTGGAAATCTCCAGCTGCTAAAGCAACCTCAATCAAATTGATATAGGAAAGCAAGATTCCTTGCTGATTATCAAGTCCCTGATAAAGCAATAATGACTTGGAAAACAACTGTTTTGCACGATACCAGTTTGCTTCTTGAAAAGCCCGTACACCTTCATTATTAAGCCTTTCAGCATCTTCGATAATTACTGGACGGGACTGTTGCATTGCACAACCGGCCAAAATCAGCGTCAAAAAAATAATTTTCAGACAAGACACTGAAATATCAGGTAAAAAAACATTAATTTTAATCATGCAAAGGCTGCGGCGGTATTAATGGCTGATTTTCAGGCCTCTGAATCACCTCCGATAACGGCCATATGGCTTGCGCTCCTTCCACCACTTTTTCAGCTCCCGTTAATGTTCTGCGAACATCCAGGGCAATGCCCGGCAAGTGATGCAATTCCTGATTGACTTGCTGTAATGCAGTATTAGTTAATGCAATGGTTTTCTCTAACTCCGCCACCAACCTTGGAAGATCCCTGGTTGTCCCTTTAAAATCATTAACCACTTGATTGATGCCTGATATCACTGGCTCAAGTTCCACCAATCTTTGCTTTGCAACATCGATAACCCCTTCAGTTTCGGATAATATCTCAGCCCCTGAAGTCACCACTTGTTTCAATTCGCGCTCAACTTGTTGATCAAAAACAGCGGCTCCCAGTGTGCCATGTCCAGTTGCAATTTGGGTAATAATAATGTCAATATTTCCAACCGTTTGTTCAAGTCTTGGCATCATTTCAGCTATTTCTGAAAAAACACTGGTATCGGTTGACTGAACAATTCTAGCGATTCCCAAAACCAGATCATTTAGTGACGGGGTTTCTTCAACAGGAATAGTTGAATCTTCTGGTAAAACCGGCGCATCAGAAGATCTTACCTTAATTTCAACAAGCGCATTGCCCAAACTAATCAAGCGATTAACAATCACTTTTGCATCAGTCCGGATCAATTCACGCTGACTCTTATAAATATCCAGAGCCACGCGAATTTTTCGCCCATGCGCCAACTCCAATTTGGAAATTGTCCCTATTTCTGTTCCAAGAAATGTTACAGAACTACCCTGACTGATTCCTTCACTGGTTTCGACTTCCATATAGTACCTGATATGAGGCTCAAAAAGATGCTGGCTCTTACTACTGATAAAAAACAGCGCTGCAAACAATACCAACGCAGAAAAAACAAACAGACCAACCAGACGTTCTCGCCGATTATATTTAATCCGATGTATATAATGCCCGGAATTTTCTGTGTTTTCTGCCTTCATTAACTAATTCTACTCCACATTTTTTTGGCCGCTAATCAAACCCTGCACTTCTTCATCCTCCGAATTTATAAAAGCAGCCCAGGAATTAAAACAAATAATTTTTTGTTCTGAAATAAAACTGATTTGAGTAGCATGTTGCTCCAAAAATCGTGGATATTGCAAGCCGCCGATCATACACACAGTTCGCTTTTGTCGATATTTTCCCAGTAAGCTGGCCATTATTTCACGTTGTTTAGCTCCAAGATCGTGAAATGGAACATCAAAAACAAGCAGAGCGGGATCAAGCATTAAAGCGCGAGCCAAGCCCAATTGCAATCGCTGAAAATTATTCAGCGTTGCCGGAAAACTCAAAAAATCGAAATCACATTCAAGTTCGCTTAATAATTGCCTGGCCCTATCTGCTGTCTCGCGAAAAGTTTTGTTTTGATGATAAAGTGCAGGCAACATTACGTTCATCAACCCATGCTGAGAAGAAAGTAACGGCGCAATACCGGAGAGATAGCCAATCCGGGTCCGCATTTTACGCCAACACTCCCTATCCACATGGGTATCTCGATCAAAAATTTTAACCTGGCCTCGCTTTGGCGGGTAAATTCCTGCCAACATAAACAGATAATCCCGTAGTTGACTACGATGCGGCCCAACTAGGCAAAGCAGCCCATACGGTTCTATCAAACAACTAAATGGCTGATAAGTTAATTCTGTATTTTCAGAATAAGGTACGGCTTCTGTCGCAACAATAAATGCAGAATCATCTAACTTCACAGCGATAATAATATGAAATAGCCATCAATCAAAGACACGAAAAGCAAACTTCTCATTACCGCTCTCTGCATTTCCTGAGGCACTTGCGTTGGAGAAACACCCACTGATAAACCGTGAAAGCAGGCTTGAGCACCGATAACCAAACCGAAAAAAATATTTTTTAGAAAAAACACCCCAAGGACATTAAAGCTCATGGTGTTAATTAACTCCGTCAATGACTTTAGCGCAGAAAAGTGATAAATCGCAGCGCTAAAAAATACCCCGCAAATTATCATGATAATTGAAAAATAAAGCGCCAGCACCACTTGGGATATCGCCATACTGAGGATTCTTGGTACGACAAAGTAATCATCCACATCAATGCCCAGATATTCCAACGATTGTATTTCACCATGGACTTTGGTATTCCCCAAATCAACAGCCATTGCCGAACAGGATCGGCCAATCAAAATAACTGCTGTAATTAAAGGTCCCAATTCGCTCAATAATAATCTGGCAAGAATTTCAGTAATTTCTCCAGTACCGGTAATAGCTTGCATGATGTAAATTAATTGCGAGGTGACGCCAATCCCCATGACAACGGCTAAAAATGATATCATCGCAACTGCGTCAACGCCGGTAAAAATCAGCTGTCCTAAAACTGCTGAATAGACTGCGCGATTAAAAATGTTTCGATGTGGCTGCCAGACAGCCAGGGCGCGCAAAAAAAATACCGTAAAATCTATTACATAATCAAGTGGCCCAATACATAAACGCCCTAACCAACCTAATAAATTCATCAACTAAAGCAGATCATCAATATCGATAATATCCACTGCTTCATTCCGCTCATCCCAGAATGTTCCCAGCCTTGCCATTGGAGTACGCCTGCCCATCGCTTCGGTCCAAAGTCTGTCTGAAATAGCTTGAATTTGAAGAAAGGCAATTTTATTCAGTAATTTATGAGACTTATTCCTGGAAAATGATGCTTTAGCCTGAGCAAATTCACGGATGATTTTTTTGACCCGTCTAATATCTCCAAGCCCCAAATAAACCTGCGCAGCCATGACATGAGAAATAGCAACATTTTGGTCTAAACCAATCTGGACGGCCTGATCCAGCATTTGTAACGGCTGTTTTTCATCACTTTCTTGATCTGCAAGCATTGCCCAAACTGCCGCCTGAATTGCGTACGGAACGCCCCACCATTTTTGATTTTCCAGGCAATCAGCACCCCTAGCAACTTTGGCTGCAATATCCAGCGGCACATTGGCATGCCCCCCGGATGCAATATCATTAATGACCGCCTGTAGACCATCAAGTAGCCCGATTAACCAATAAAACTCATCTTGTTCAGAAGAAAAATCCGGACATTTCGTACCCGGCTCGATAATCGCAGCTATTAAATGGCGGTAGCCCGTCAGTTGTCTAAATGCAGCTTGCTGTATAAACCTTTGTTGAGCAATCCGGGCATCCTGTGCTTCAGAAGAATTTTTTGCGTGAACGGCTCTTAAATACCTTAATTCCTGCTCCCATGCCTGAATTTCAGAACAATTCCCTGCCATCATATAAAGCAAGACAGCAAGATGATCGGGGGACTCTGCAACTTGAGAAAAACTAAGTAGAAAAGGCGTGAATGCTGTTGCCATGTCACAACCCAAAGTGGCATCATCCGTTGCCAGAACATAGGGAATGCCTTGATCTTCGGCATAGCCAAGCATTATTTTCCCGGTGCTTTTATAAGCCAGGGTACAAGCATTTAACAAAAAAACGATACTTAAAATCAGCCACTTCAAATAATAAGATATCCTGTTGATTTTTCTCTCCAGCGTGACTTTGAAAATAAAAACCGGAAACAAAAAAGGGAGGGGTTTTAAACCCTCCCTTTTTTAATAGCGTTTTTAAATGACTTGATTAGAAGCCGATACCAATATAGGCACCCACTTCAAAGCCGTCCATATCCACACCGTCAACATCAGCAACGTTGTTATAGCGGCCATCAACACCCAGGTAGAAATCTTCCCAGATGTTGTAGTCAGCACCTAATCCAAATACCATACCTGGCTTCAAAACAGTAATCGCTTCAGATGGTGGACTGATCACATTGATAGTAAAACCGATCGGAATAATCCACGGTCTGAATTTACTGCCTTTCATGAATTTTATTTTTGGTGATCCAGAAACAGTTAATGAATTAACAGATACTAGTCTTGAATTAATATTTCTACTTGCGGCAAGAATATTACTATGGGTTGTACCTAAATCTTTATACAAGACCTGTAATTCGCCCAATACTTCGGTGTTATCCATGAAGCCCCATAAATTATCAGTCAGGCTGAAGTCAAGGCCAACACCAAGGTACCAACCTTCATCATCTCCTTTACCACCATTTCCTGTACCTGTAAACGCGCCACTACCAATAATAGTGTCTGAGTGAATGGAAACACCATCTCTTGATTGGTTATTTTTCACCCAACCGCCACGGAAAAATAACATGTTATCTTTACTTTCAACAACAGCCGGCGCATTCTTCACAGAAGCCATCCAGTTTTCCAGCTCCATAAAACGACCGTCATTATTGTTGTTGGCTGATTCCATTTTTACGCGTTGCAACTCGGCCTGCATGGCTTCCATCATGCCAGACATTTGCTGAATCTGCATTTCCATCGCTTCAACTTTCTTATCCATGGCGGCTGCCACTTTTTGTGCTTTTGAAGCTGCAGAAGCTTGAGGTGCGACCAAAACACCCGCCATTGTTAGTGCTGCAGTCGCAACACCCAACGCTATTTTTGTTTTCTTAAAGTTCATTTTCATCCCCCTCATGAGGTAACAACAAGTTATAAATTTTTGCCAAAATGCAACAAAAAACTATTAGGCACCCTAATAATAACAATAAAACGACATCCTTACAAGTTTTATACGGTTTTTTGCAGAAGTAAAAAGTCCTTTAACTTCATTAATTAGCAGCATATATCTGACTATTATTGTAAGGATTATCAAAAAAACAACATAATAACTCGGCCTTCAAACATCACTTTTTTATTACCCCCGAATTAGCTAACTGGCAACTATTAAATCCCTCTTTTCCCATTTTAAAAGCCATTTCCTTTAAAATAGGTATTCCTCAGACCATTACAAATTTTCATGTCCATATTATCTGACTTCACCATTATCGGCAGCGGCATCAATGGCCTGCTCACTGCACGTGAGCTAATCAAGGCTGGCGCAACTGTGACTGTTATTGAAAAGAACCAATTAAGTAAAGAAGCTTCCTGGGCTGGCGGAGGTATCTTACTCCCTCTTTATCCCTGGCGACAAGCCCAGGCCATTACCGAACTGGTAAAAATCAGTATAAAACTATATCCCGCTTTAAATAATGAGCTTCTATCTGAAACAGGAATCGACCCTGAATGGACACCATGCGGTTTACTAATCACCAAAAACCCTGATTTTCTGCTAGCACAAGAGTGGTGCAATAATAACCAGATTCCCTTCCAGCCAGGAACAGAGGCGCAGTTAATGCCTTTTCATACCGATACACAAAACCCGATCTGGCTGCCGGAAATTGCCCAGGCACGTAATCCACGCTTGCTCGCAGCATTACTAGACGATCTAAGTTCAAAAAAAGTAACATTCATTGAATACTGTTCACTGCAAAACATTCACATAGCAAACAATCATATTGAAGCGATCTTGACAAGCAAGGGAAAAATAGCAGTCAATCAGCTCATTCTCACAACCGGAGCCTGGACAGGGACGTTGTGGCAAGATTTGTTCTCAAGCTCAGAAACAAACCTTCCTGAAATATATCCTGTAAAAGGGCAAATGCTGTTATTTGACGCTCAACCTGGGCTCCTTAGCCACATGATTCTCGATAATGACCGTTACCTGATTCCCAGACGGGATGGCAAAATTCTGGCTGGAAGTACGGTTGAGACAGCTGGATTCGATAAACACGTAACCAACGATGCCAAACAGCAACTTTACGATTTTGCGACACGACTTTTTCCACCTTTAGCAGAATACCCGGTAACGCATCACTGGGCCGGTATTCGTCCCGGCACCCAACACGGCATCCCATATATAGACCAACACCCTGAATTAGACAACTTATTTATCAACGCAGGCCATTTTCGAAACGGTCTGGTTATGGCGCCTGCATCTGCACAATTATTAACCGACCTCGTCATGAACCGCAAAACATCAATTGACCCGGTTCCTTATCAATTATCCGCTCGACACTAACATGAACCTTTATCCTTTTATTCAACCTTTATTATTTAAACTTGATCCGGAAACCGCTCATCATGTCACGCTTAAATCTCTGGAAATCATTCATCAATTAAGGCTTGATAAGCTAATTGCTCAAACCACAAACCATATTCCCGTTTCAGTCATGGGGCTTGAATTCAAAAACCCAGTTGGCCTGGCCGCAGGACTGGATAAAAACGGCGATTACATAGACGCTCTGGCTGCATTGGGTTTCGGTTTTATTGAAGTCGGCACAGTAACACCTCGTCCTCAACCCGGCAATCCCAAGCCACGCATGTTCAGAATTCCCGAACATCAGGCCATTATTAATCGCATGGGTTTTAATAACTTAGGAATCGATCACCTGATCGAACAAGTCAAAAAAAGCAAATTTCAAGGCATTCTGGGCATCAATATTGGTAAAAACGTTGACACACCTATTGAAAAAGCTACTGCAGATTATTTAACCGGCCTATCCAGAGCCTATCCCTGGGCCAGCTACATTACCATCAACATTTCATCACCAAACACCAAAAATTTACGGCAATTACAGCAAGGCGATGAAATCAAGAAACTACTCGGCTCATTAAAAGAAAAACAAGCCCAATTGCATGAAAAATACGCACGATATGTACCGCTGGCTGTAAAAATTGCCCCTGATTTATCGTCCGAAGAAGTAGCACATATCGCAGATTTATTAATTGAATTGGAATTGGATGGAGTCATTGCCACCAACACCACGATAAACCGCGACAAAATCGCCGGACATCCATACGCCAACGAATCCGGCGGCTTAAGTGGCGCCCCAGTAAAAGAAGCTGCCACCGCTATTGTTGCCAAATTGAACGAACAATTAGCCGGAAAAGTCCCTATCATTGCCGTTGGGGGAATCATGTCCGATAAAGACGCCCAAGAGAAAATTTCTGCCGGTGCCAGCTTGGTACAAATCTATAGTGGCTTAATTTATAAAGGACCGGCGCTTGTTAGTGAAATTATCCGAAGTATTTAACCCAGATCATCACTGGGTTATGGATGATTCTAATCATTCGTCTGCAGCATGACTTTTTTCTGAAACCAGTATTGTTTGAATTAACTCCTGAAGTTGATCAAGCCTAGCTCCGAAATTTTGCACTACAAGTTTATACTCACCCGCTTTTGGAAAGACAATGCTAAAACCATAATGACCATCCGCTTGCCGCAAAGCATCAACCCGCTGCTGCCAATTTCTACCGGGACGAAACAAGAGCACTGATATTTTTTTGATATCTGGACTCCTCCCTTCGTTATCTTGCATATCAAATTGAAGCTGAGCCGGAGAGCCTTCGGTATATTTTTTAGAAACGAGATTGATTGTGTAACGCTTCACCTTCTTAGTTATTGCTGAACGACTTGATTGTGAAACAGTCAAAGGCAAACATCGAGTAAAAGACAATTCCGGAACATATATAACTATTTCATATTTCCCAGCATGCCTGATCCTTGTGGCCGTTTGATACACGCCTGTTTTAACCTCTTTTAAACTACGGTCATGAACAAGCACTGCAAGCGGGGCTTCTGTCCAAACCTTGAAAGCATTCATGGGTACTTTCATTCCACCCTCCATAAATAAAAATAAAGTGCGGTCAACCGGATTGGTGATAATGGTGCTGTGTCCATCTGGCAATACTGCAACTGGGGAAAGCAATGTTTGACTTTGTTTTGTACCCGGTGGATTAGAACCAATTGGTACCTCAATCACACCAGGTTCAACATCAATTGCAAGGGAAGCCAGGTTAATCAGACTAACATTGGCGCTATCAGTATGCCTTATATATGCATATTGTTTGCTGAAAAAAACTTGATCAAAACCATGGCGAAATTGCAACACTTGAGTCAGCTGCTGTGTTTCTGGGTTGACAAGGTTTAACATGGCTTGCTTACCATCAAAGGCAAATATCCAGCCATTGGGCGCAACTTGAACCCTATTGCTTTGTGCAGCCAACGGAATGTTAACTGGCTTGGCTATTAATTCAGGCAATATCGATACAAGCAAATCACGACCAGGGTCAACCAAATAAAGCTGATTGGAATGCGATGAATACGAGATCCCGCTAAAACCGGGCTGAAGCTGATGCACAAACCGTTTCTCCTGGGCAGCAACATTGATTACTACCAACCTGCCATCACCAGCACTATAAGCAAACAGCCGCTGATGGCCTTGATCATAAGCCATGATTACCCGCCCACTGCCGATTCTGAACTTCCTGATTCCTTCCTGCTTTCTAGTGTCGACAAGATAAACCAAGCCATCATTTTCACTCGCAACCCAGACCAATGGATATTGATCTAAAACCTCAATTTGTTCCGGTCTGCTATCCAGTTTTATCGTTTGCTTTATAAGACCAGTAACAGGATCGATAACCTGTAATTGTTGCTTGTCAGGAAGAGTTACATACAAAGCCTGCTGATTGACAGACATTGCCCAGTCAGCAACACGGCTGTCAAGCCGTGTTAATGCAATCAGATTGGATGTTGCCAAATCTAACCGTGGATCCATGATGGCAATGGAATGATCTGCGTTCAAAGTAATCAGGCTGAATCCATTCAAACTAACATCTTGAGAAGGATTTATGCCTTGGGACAAATATTGTCGAACAGCGTCTTTGCATGATTTTCGCCCATGACTTTTAGGTCGAATCCAGGCGCCAGGATGCAAACCCGAAATGCTTATATTCGGGTCTGCTGAACTTAGCTGAAAACCAATATTAAATGCCTCATCCACTTTTAACAGTGAATTGTTAATATCAGCAGCTGGTTTACCATTAACCAGTAATCCCACGGTCAAGTCATCATTACTACCTGCTGTCAACGAAAATAACAGCAATAACCATAAACACCAGTTTAATGACTGCAAAAATTTTATTGGCCCAATTTTAGCGTTTCGACACATCGAAAACTCCCCAAGCACCCCCAGACCAGATTTGTGCTGGTCCATCTCGGTATAACCAGTGCCCCGGTTTAGCTGAATCTATTCTGGCTGTAATTGCCTTGCCAACCGAAATCAAAGGAGCGTGAGGCGATCCAAAATAGGGTAGCAAATCTTGATAATCGTGACCGTAGACCAAAAAGGTACGTTGCCTTGCTCGTCCAGAAGGTTGCAATACCCGGAAGCGAACTTCATCACCCTCATTAGCGGAAAATTTAGGTGTTGGAACAAGTTTATCGATTTCGGTAAAAAAGTTGCTAGGAAAATAGGCTGCATTTAAATCAGGAAGGAACCAGTGTTTGTTGCCTTCATCATCCTTGTTCATTTGTGGAGCTTGATCCAGACGCAACCAGAACGGAGCGCTACTATAATTAATTCCTTTTTCTCCCAAATCGTAGGAATCATCACACACCGTACAATCCGGCACAGGAATAGATTGCCCATTTTCAGCCTGATAATGTAAATTGAGTCCATCCCGGTAAAAAACCACAAACTCTTTGAATGTCTTGTTTTTGCCCCACTCCAGGTAATGAATTTCAGCGCGCACACCGCTTCCCTTATCCAATTGCTTGCCCGATACTGGATCATGGTAACTTGCATTTTTTGGCTCGATTATCAAGGCGCCGAATAAGCCATGAACCGGATGGTTGATAACATCGCCGAAAGACACCAAGTTGATTGCTCCGAGTTCACGCGGTTTGGCAACCAATTTGTTATTTTCTATATCCAGCGTACCGGCATACCAATAATAAACCTTACCTTGTTTATCTGTTGGGGCAACCAGCTGCAGCTCATGATTAAAACCAACAGCCGCACCATCCTGATTAGCAACATTGTGTGCAAGCAATTGAGGATGCAATGATGCAATTGATGATGGCGTCACATCAGCAGATGCTTGTTCACTGTCTGGTTCAACATTCAAAGGTACAATTTTAGGCATCAGTGCATCGCCAACTTTGTCACCCATGTTTTCAGGCAAATGATTGTAAAGCACAACCTGGATACAATCACCAGCATTGGCTCTGATCACCAATGGTTCAATTACCCCCTTAGCTTTGATATCGGATTTTATTTTCTCCTTGTAAGCGGTAATAATTTGCTCAAGATTTTTCCCCTGATTCACTGGATCAGCCTGCAGAAGTTTGCGTGGTGATTCAAACGTATCAGTGATTTTCCTGTCAAGTAAAATAAATGCGAGCGAATCCGGGTCATAAAGTTGCTTATCGTAATAAATCTCATCTCCCAACCATTCACTCACATCAACCGTATCAATGAAGAAAGTAACAAAATGACTGCCATTCAGATTTTTGGGGCACATAATCTCGCCATCCAGCATAAAATCATTTTTGTTTTTGACAACGATTTCACCACTCTTGCTGCGTTTGACATTAGGTAATGGCTTCAGACAATCCTGTAGTAATGACACGTTTTTACACCAATCAAGACTGGCAAGTCCTGTTTCGCATTTTCGTTTATCAGCCTGATTTTGATAATCATCACATTGACGATAGTCGCCAAAATTGCGAATCAATCCCCAGGCACCATTCCACAAGTCATCAACCGAACCAAAGTTATACAAAGAATCAGCAAAAGGCTCGCCTCGAAAGACATTATCCAGCCCCAACTTCATCTCAAAATGCTCTGAAATACCGATTTCCTGAGCAGCTACCAATGGTGATTCAGGATTGCCGATTTCACGCGGCCAACGTTGCCCATGAATATTGAGCATGTGTTGAACTTCCTGAGCACCTTGAATCACTCGTAACTGAACTTTTTCTCCTTCATAGCCAGCAAATATTTCAGTTGCCGGATCGCCATGTTTGATGGAGCTGAAGGCGTAAGCCATGTCACCTTTATCTCCATGCTGTTGCTGCTTGATACTATCAGACACGCAATTGGAAGGATTATCTTTATAATCCTTGCAACCAATCCTTAGTGGAATGGGTTCGTGTTTATAGTTAACCAAATAGGGATTATGATGATCTTTAGAAATGGCTTCTGGCAACTTCGGAGGATCAATCGGACGCCCATTTTTTGACTGCCAGTCCTTCAGATTATCATGCAGCTTGGCAAACACTTTTTGCTTGTCCATCGACAGCTTGTCATAATCTTTCAATCCCTTGCTGGTTATCCTGGTATTACCGTCATATAACAATGCAAAGTCTGCGATTGCCAACGCAAATTCGCGATAGCTTTGACCCGCTTCACGCTGAGTTCCATCATCGTTGATAATAACCATTGCCTGTGTTCCAACTGCACAAGACTTAAAAACACCGTCAACTTGCTCGCCTGGTTTACAATTTGTCTTGTCATTTTCTGCATCCATATCTGTGCCATCAGGATATTGCAACTTCGCATTTTTTGGTTCCACCAGAAGTGCTGAATAAAATCCGTGTTGTTGGATAGAAGATGGCGCAAAATGATCATGAGTGAAAACCGTACGCATGGTTCGATCAAAGCAATCAGGATCAGATTTCCAGCCCGGTTTGCCCTGTACGGCTAATTTTTTGCATTCCTTATTTCGTGCCAGTAATGGATCAGCATACCAGCGTTGAATCGTTGTCTGGAATTGATCTGGTGCTGGCTCCTCAAGTTGTACCGACTCACCCTTGGTATTTACAACCTTACCTTCGGCAGCATGAATACGTTCGATAATAGCGCCTTGTGAAAAAGTGCCATCTTCATAGTTAAAACCATTTCCAGAGCCATCTGACGCGGTGACATCAAATTTTACCAAATGAATATGCTGACCAATAGTGTCAGTCGGTGTTTTGACTTGAAAGTCATCAACTTCTAATTCCTTGTGAGTACGATTTGTATGGTAAAACTCAATACAATCACCCGAATGAGCCCGGAAGAAAAACGGAACAGCATGCTTGGTGCGTTGGTTTTCAAATTCATCAACATCATCATCAAGAACATTGATCCGCGCCTGCGGATCATGCCAGCCAACATGATTGACAACCATGTCAGTCTGTATCGCTGACACATGATAACGTCGGGTACGATCACCAAAAGTATCCTCATCGAATGTCCAGCCACGACATGGATCGGCATAAGGAGCGCCTGGCTTAGGGTCAGAATCATTTACACTCAATTTAGCACTATCGCCCTGCGGCGTCTTACTGTTGATTTCGCCCTGACTGTGAAAATTCATCGCAATGCGTTCCAACTCTGTTCCTACTGGTGGTAGCAATTTGATTTGGACATCTTCGAGTTCAACTGAAAAATCCGCAGTTTGTAGCGCATGTTTAACAACTTCCTTGCCACTCAACGATGATAGCTGATGTGAGGCAATTCCCGAAACGGTTCTGCGACAAACTGAATTTCCTTGCTTATCTTTAGGACATTGCACCACATGGCGACCCAGTCCGGCTGATTCGTGAATATCTAGAGGTGCTTGTGGTGAACGATGTCCAGATTCACCTGCAATATAAAATGGATAGCCTGGAAAACCATCCAGTTTCGCAGGAACTCCATCTTCCAAATACGTTGGCTCGGGAGGCATTGCCTGCTCTGGAAGCGGAATAACGGCTGGAATCGGGGTTCCGGATAATTGCTGTGGATTGGCAGCTAATGGTGGAATTTCGCCGGTATCAGGATTTGTGCCACTTTTGCCATCAACGCCAACAAATTCTCCATCAGGCAAACGGCGCGTTCCATCTTCTAGTACATCATGTACCCGCCATAATTCCCACATTCCCTGCGCAAAATGGGGATATAAATGGCAATGAAAAATCGAGTCACCGGGTGTTTCATTGCGGTTACCGCTACCTCCATAATAAATCTGGTAGCTAAATCCCTGTTGTGGAGCAATGGTTTGAGAATCCAAATAAGTGCCGGTTTCCTTGTCTTCTGCCAGCCATTGATGAGCATGGAGATGAAACACGTGCGTTTCCTTTGGACCGGCATGGAGATTGCGAAAAACCACCCGGTCATTGAGATAAGAATGATGTACATTCGAAGGATCATCAGCATAATCCGCTAACAATGCTGGATCGCCATTGACCCAGGACTCCAGAAAAAACTCCTCGTAGGCACATTCAACACAATTCTTAGATGGCCCAATACCTTTCCGATTAGCCAGCAGAAGAGAGCCCATTCCGCTGGCGCCATAATTAATGGCAAAACCATCGGCAACACCAGCCAGTGAAAATTCTGACCCGAGCTCAGTAAACTCGTCAGCATAGAAGGTTTTCAATTCATCATGAAAAATAACTGTAAATTCACGAAATGCAGGAGTTTGATCCGGGTTGGTTTCAGTATTGCTGAAACTAAACCTATCTTCCATTATTATTGCATTCAAGTCTCCGTATATCAGTTCAAAACGATTATTATCGAGTGGCTTGAGCAAATTTAGCGCCGGAAAACCATTTTTGAGTGTGGTTTCATAATTCAGCCTGCCATGCCCATTGCTGTTTTGCTGCCAGATTTGTTTCCAAATATCAGCAGTCACTTGGCTGCGATACCAGCGGCTACCCGCTGGCTCTACATTCACTGCGCCAAACAGTCCATGCACCAAACTTCCACCATCTCCTTCACCGCCGGCTGGCGCACCGTGGCTAAAAAACAAATAGGTTTGCCTGCGGCGGACATGCTCTTGATCAGCGGGGATGTCAAACTGCCATTGATAAACGATTGATTCGCCAGGCGGAATTGGGATCAAACCATTTTGTAAATTTGATTGTTCAGAATTGTTAACATTAGAGGCTGCAACGCCTGAAATGGTAATGGATGAACAACGGCTTCTTGGCCAGTTCGTTTCAGATTCGGAATCAGGTTTATTTTTGCCTGTTTGCGGATACCAACCGCAGTATTGTTTGCTTGCCCCTTTACCTGCAAGTGCAGGATTCCCTGCTGGTCCAGTTATTTTGGTATGAATTGTAGCTGCTTCTGCTGGAAGCGTGAGCGGTTCGCTTTCTGTTCCTAAATTGCGATAGTTAAGCCCAAGTGATTTGATCGAATCAAGATGCTGATTCGGTAAACGAGCTTTAGTTTCCTGACTACTGATATCTGGCTGATGAGGCAGTAACATGTTATAGAATTTGACTTGCAATCGATCGCCCTCATTAACACGCAAAACAAGCGGCCTGGGCCGCTTGCCATCTCGTAACCGGACATGACCAGGCTTGGTCTGTTCATTCATCGGCTTACAATTTTTTCCTGATCCATCACAGGTTTCTGTGTCAATCACATCCCGCTTAAGGGCGTAGATCATTCCATAGGGATTAAATGAACCAAAACGGTTGTAGGTAATCGGTTGATCCAGAGCGACAACCTCGGCATAAATCGTACGTTGGCTATTTTTCGATTGACTGACCGCGCTACATCCTGTCAGCAAACTAATCATTAATCCGAAACAAGACCACCGATAAATTGGATAAAGATAAATTTGCATGATCACCTCACTTTCAGTGATTTACACTGTTTCAATTTTGATAATGTCAATCAATAATGATGATGGTCGCGCTGTCATACTGCTGGTAATAGATGCAGGCGGTTGGTTATCCATAACACCATTGGAAACAACCCAACGTAAAACTCCTGTAAAATCACGATCAGGCTGCCATATCCAATTATTCCAGCCGGTATACCCTGTGCCAGATAGATCCAACGCATGAGCAAGCACTTTGCGATAACATGGATTGGCTGGATTAGCATGGACACCATGGCATGCATCAAATAGGGCAAAATCATTAAGCCCACCATCAATCGTGTCATACCCAAGAAATTGCCAGCGAAAATGAAGCGCTTGATTGTGTTTAATTGAGACATTATTAATCTCAAGAATCGCACCATCAATTCCAAAGGTCATCATCCCTGTAAAATCATCCTGAAAATTGTAAGCCATAGTATCTGCCGGTACTTCAAAGCCTGATATGGCTCGTTTACGCGCACCATTGCCATCAACAGTGGCATCATTATTGGGATCAAGGACAGCAAAAAACCTGCCTCCACCGACCGGCTTGATTTCTATTGATCGAGAATGGAATGGTGATTGAAAAGTGAGTTTGTCTACCACTTCACAACGCCCATGAGTGGTGTACCCTGAAAAATTACCTTGTTTGAAACTCTGGTTTGTAGCCGGGATAGGCATGACATACACCTTCTACTGCTTGGTTGATTCTAACCATACGCTTCGGGTGAAATCACGTCTATGAATTATTCACGTTGACATAAAATATTGCCTATTCTTTGAATATCCCCGCAAACAATAGCAATTGTGACCTTCCAAGTCATTTCTAATACCAACTTTTTCTGCGGGAACAATAAAAAGAGGGGGACAATTCAGCATATTTAATTTATCTAGAATCACTCAATATCAGTGCCTTATGGAGGAAGTGTCTGTATCATGGATGACACAACCAAGCCTACAGGGACGTATTTACGGCGTCTTCTGGAATAAGTTACTGATATTGAATCTATAAATACACTGAATAGTTACAAAAGAGGTAAATCCCCTTGATAAAAAAAATCTGCCTCTAAATTATTATCAGGAGTAATGAATTGAAAATATTTAACTGTAATTTCAGGTTTGGTCTTTTCGCTGCTGCTGGGCTTTTTCATAGGCTGCTAACTGCTCAGGAGAAGCTTTTTGCTGAAACTTTTCTTTCCACTCTGAATAGGGCATTCCGTAAATTTGCATTAACGCCTGCTCATAATCCAGATCTACCCCCTGCTCCTCGGAAGCAGCCAAAACCCATTTGGCCAGACAATTCCGGCAAAAACCAGCCGCAATCATCAAATCGATGTTTTGCACATCGGTATGATTTTGTAAATGACTAATTAAACGCCTAAATGCCGCCGCTTCCAATTCAGTTTGACTGTTCTTATTCATATTCATTGACTAAACTAAATTGAACATTTTATCAGAATCTTAATCTCACCATAAACGATAGTACAATAGTATTCAAAAAAACATATAGTATAATGTTGTTCAATACTTTATTAAGTACGCCTTGATTACAATATGGAAATTCATCATTCTTCTTTAAATTATGTACCGCGTAGCAAAACCTCACAGCTTGCTGATGGCAAAGCGCGTACTGAAAACAGCACTTTTGTTGCTGATCGTAAGAATGATAAAACCGCAAGCTTTGACGAAACAGAATCCACTAAAGCTTCGGAAGCAGCTGCGAAGACGCAACTGTTTTTTAAGCCGCCGATAACAAAGCCTGTGATATCATTGCAGACAGAAAATATTGTTTCAAATCGTCCTGTAAATTTTCATGTTCAAAAGGCAATTAACGCTTATAAAACCGAATCACATCAACTTTCACATGAAGAATCAACCCAAGTAGTCAGTGGCGTTGATTTTTTCGTTTAGTTTTCACAATAAAACACAGTAATGAAACAACTTCTTGATTTTTTTCCTATTATTCTTTTTTTTATCGCTTATAAAGCCTACGATATTTATGTTGCCACGGCGGTAGTTATTGTTGCCACTATCTTTCAAGTTGCATTCACTTGGTTTAAGTTTAAGAAAGTCGAAAAAATGCAATGGATAACCCTGGGACTAATTTTAGTGATGGGTGGAGCCACGCTTTATCTACAGGACGAGCAATTCATTAAATGGAAGCTCTCGATTATTGAGTGGTTGTTCGGACTAGCCTTCCTTGGAAGCCAGTTTATCGGGAAAAAACCTTTTGTTGAGCGCATGATGGGAGAAAATATTGAGCTGCCTTCCAACATCTGGCGACGGCTGAATTTTTTCTGGGCAATGTTTTTTATCAGCGTAGGCTTTATTAATCTCTACGTGATGTTCAACTTTGATACCGACACCTGGGTGGATTTCAAAACCTTTGGTGTACCCGGCTTAATGGTGGCATTTATCATTGTTCAAATGATTTTCCTCTATAAATATATCCCTGAAACCGAGGAAAAATAAGTGTTATATGCCATTCTCAGTGAAGACGTAAAAAACAGCCTGAAAAAAAGAACAACAGCAAGACCAGCACATCTTCAACGCCTTGAAGAATTGCAAAACCAAGGGCGTTTGATTATTGCCGGACCGCATCCCGCTATTGATGCTGAAAATCCTGGCGACGCCGGATTTACTGGAAGCTTGATCATTGCAGAATTTGACAGCCTGCAACAAGCCCAGGAGTGGGCAAATGCCGATCCTTATTTGGTGGCTGGCGTTTATGCCACCGTTACCGTAAAACCCTTTAAGCAAGTTTTCCCACAATGACCGCAGAGATTATAAAAACCAAGCTGACTGAAACTTTCGAACCCTTAGAAATTGAAGTTATCGACAACAGCCAGGCCCATGCCGGCCATGCCGGAGCCCAAAGTGGCGGCGGACATTTTCACGTTAATATTACCGCCGCAGCATTTGAAGGCAAATCAATGGTACAACGCCATCAATTAATCTACAAAGCACTTGGCGATCTGATGAAAAAAGAAATTCACGCATTAGGCATCAACGCCAACGCACCTTCTGAAACCTCAACCAGGAAATAACCACAATGAAAAAAATTATACCGCTATTAATTATTGGCTCCGCTTTATTGACGGGCTGTAAGCAGGGCAATATCTCACCAACACCCACTATTGCCAAAAGTGATGCAATCGCTGAAGTTAACGGCAAATACATCAGCAAAACATCATTTGAAATGCTAAAACAACAAATCGCCCAACGCGGTCAACCTATACCTGATGAGCAACTGATTGATGAGCTAGTGAGAATGGAATTACTGGTTCAAGAAGCTGAAAACAAAAAACTCGCTGAATCGCCAGAAATTGCCAATCAGATGGAAATGATGCGACGTTCAATGCTTTCTCAAGCAGCTGTCAAAGATTATATTGATAGTCACCCAGTAACTGATGAAGAATTAAAAGCAGAGTACGAAAAGCTAATCTCCGCAAAGGGCAGCAGTGAATACAAAGCCCGCCACATTCTGGTTAAAACCGAGGACGAAGCCAAAAAAATTATTGCCGAACTAAAAGCCGGCGCCAAATTTGAAGATCTGGCGAAAAAGAAATCCACAGGACCATCGGCATCAAGAGGCGGCGACTTAGGCTGGTTTGCGCCTGAGCGCATGGTGCCACCATTTTCTGAGGCGGTCATCGCTCTAGAAAATGGAAAATTCACTACAGAACCCGTACAAACCCAATTTGGCTGGCACATTATTCTCCGCGAAGACAGTCGCCAAAAAACTCCACCAGCATTTGACGAAGTAAAAGATCGTCTAAAAGCCTCATTACAGAGACAAAAAATCCAGAATTATCTGGAATCTTTGCGCAAACAGGCTAAAGTTGAAATATTACTGCCAAAGACTGAAGAGCAGAAAACCAAACCTGAAGCTGCAGCACAAGAAACAGCTCCTGAAAGCGAAGTTTCTGAGACAGTCCAAAAAACCGCAGAGCAACTAGAAAAAGCGGCTGATACGGCTAAACAGGCAGTTGAGGCTAAATAATACTGGAAAGGTTGCAAAGAAGCTTTTCTCTTTGCAACCTTCTTCTCCGTTCAAGCTAACTTTTCAATGTACTGCAATATCAACTGAACATTTCTAGACCCCTGATATTCATTGATATCCAGCTTATAAGCGGTTTTTAACTGCCGAATACCCAGCCAATTTTCTGGCTGCTCGACAAAAAAAGCTATCGCATCAATTAACACTTCGCCAAACGGTTGCCTTAAAACCAGCTTCAAGTGCTGCTGTCCAACAATTCGTGATTGAATAACATCAAAAATACCGTTAAAAACAGGCTCTGGAAACTCCTGTCCCCACGGACCAAAACTCTGTATTAACTCGGCAAAACTTAAAGTTATTTCTTTTTCAGTCAATTCTCCGTCACTAACAATTTTTTGATCCAGATTGACTGTCGCTAAAGTTTCGCTCACCGCCTCATTAAAAGCCAAACAAAAAGGCGGCAAATCAGAAATATGGATACTTAAGCCTGCGGCCATTGCATGGCCACCAAACTTTTTTAGCAACTTTGGATGCAATGTCGCAATATTGCTTAGCACATCACGAATATGAACCCCCGGAATCGAGCGCGCCGACCCTTTTATCTCCCCATTTTCAGCATTGGCAAAGGCAATAACGGGACGATGCAAACGATCCTTTAACCTGGAAGCCAAAATACCAATAACACCTTGATGCCAATTTTCATCGTATAAACATACACCTGAAGGCAAATGCGCTTCATCAAATGCTTTCATTTCATCAAGCAAAATCATTGCCTCTGATTTCATTTGCGCTTCAACCTGTTTCCTGTCGGCATTAAATTCGTCTAACTGCAAGGCCATTTGCCTGGCAAGACCTAAATCATCAGTCAGCAAACATTGAATCCCGAGTGACATATCATCCATTCGGCCTGCCGCATTGATTCGTGGTGCCAGGGAAAAACCTAAATCCGAGGAGGTAATCATGCGTTGGTTTCGACCAGCGATTTCAATTAACACCTTTATACCCGGATGACATTGTTCAGATCGTATCCGTCGCAGCCCTTGATGAACTAAAATGCGATTCACATAATCGAGAGGAACAACATCGGCAACCGTTCCCAGAGCCACATAATCCAGCAACTGAGCCAGATTTGGCTGATTAATTTGCTGCGCTTCAAACCACCCTTGTTCTCGCAACCTGTTTCGAAGCGCCATTAACACATAAAAAATTACCCCCACGCCAGCCAAACAAGAGCTCGGAAATTGCTGGCCGGATAATGCCGGATTAACTATTGCATCAGCTTCTGGCAAATTATCGCCTGGCAAATGATGATCCGTCACCAACACTTGAATCCCTAATTCTCTGGCCGCTTCAACGCCTTCAATACTGGAAATGCCATTGTCGACAGTAATTAATAGCTCAGGCTGCTCCTTAGCGGCTAAGGCAACAATTTCCGGGGTTAGCCCATAACCATACTCAAAACGATTGGGTACGATAAAAGCGACATTTTTAGCGCCCATTAACTGCAACCCTTTAATAGCAACAGCACAACTCGTTGCTCCATCGGCATCAAAATCAGCAATAACCATGATACGTTTTTGCTGATCAATCGCCCTAATTAAATGCGTTACCATTTCTTCCATGCCAGAAAGCAACCACGGCGAGGGTAAATGTGACAGCGAATAATCCAATTCTGCATTTTTTGTAACACCGCGTGCCAACAATATACGTCTAATAACCGGATGGAGGTCAGAAAAGTCGTGACGTACTTTTTCTACGGGCCGCGAAATGATTTTTTTGGTCAAACCAGAATAATGCATCTATTTTATCAGGAGTTAAAAAATGCTGGGCAATAAAAAACCGCCTAGCCTGTGTGGCACTGGCGGTTTGAAAAAACCTCTGACTAATTCAGAGGTTATCACGACACAAGAATAGACTGCCAAAATCAAAAAAAATAATTTTGAAATTACATCTGCTCCAGAATCGCACGTTTGACAGCATCCAGAGTCGCTTCAACAACGACCGGCTTATCTTCTGCACATTGACTAATTGCAATATCTGGATCTTTCAGGCCATTACCGGTAAGTGTACAGACGATTTTACTGCCTTCAGGAATTTTTCCAGAGCCAATATCATTTAACGCTCCTGCAAGCGAGGCTGCTGACGCTGGTTCACAAAAAATCCCTTCAAAAGATGCCAACATTTTTTGTGCGGCAAGGATCTTGTCATCGGTAAAACAATCAAACCATCCTCCCGATTGCTTTTGCGCTGCCCAGGCATAATCCCAGGACTGAGGATGGCCAATCCGAATGGCTGTCGCTACCGTTTCAGGATTATCTACCATCTTGCCTGATATAAATGGCGCTGCCCCCGCTGCCTGATAACCGCACATAACAGGCGCCTTGCTTGCGACTGCCGGTAACTTTCCAGAGTCAGCAGCATATTCCCTGTATCCTTTCCAATAAGCGGTAATATTTCCGGCATTCCCTACCGGCAAACAATGATAATCAGGAGCGTCTCCCAGCTCATCAATAATTTCAAAAGCAGCGGTTTTTTGGCCGTCAATTCTGTACGGATTGACTGAATTAACAAGAGTCACAGGGGCATGGTCAATAATTTCCTTGACGATTTTCATACCGGCATCAAAATTATCTTTTATCTGAATAATCTTGGCGCCATACATTAAAGTTTGTGCCAGTTTCCCTTGAGCGATCTTGCCCTCAGGAATCAAAACAAAGGCCGTAATTCCTGCTCTGACGGCATAAGCCGCAGCGGACGCCGAGGTATTTCCAGTTGAGGCACAGACAATTGCCTGACTCCCTTCCTCCACTGCTTTTGTGACTGCCATCGTCATTCCCCGGTCTTTGAAAGAACCGGTTGGATTTAACCCCTCGTATTTCACATAAATATCGACCTCTTTATGAATCAAACGAGGAATATTTTGCAGTTGAATTAAGGGAGTGTTTCCCTCTCCTATACTTATAATTCGAGTTGACGCTGAAACCGGCAACCTATCTCTATAGCGCTCAATCAAGCCTGTATAATGTTTTGTCATGGTTTTGTTTATCCTAGTGTTTCAACACGTATTCTGGTCACTTGCCCGGTTATCGGCTGCAAATTTTCGATCTCTGAAATAGCTGCATTCATTTCTTTTTCCAGGGTTTTCTGGGTCAGCATAATAACAGGCACAGAAGTTTCATCATTGATTGGCTCTTTTTGAATCATCGCTTCAATGCTGATCTGGTGATCCGCCAAAATTCGGGTAATTTCAGCAAGTACCCCTGGCTTGTCTTGCGCAGTCAAATGTAAATAGTAAGCTGTCTCAACCTGCTCTGCCGGCAATACCGGAATATCCGACATCGCATTGGCCTGAAAAGCCAAATGCGGCACTCTGTTTTCTGGATCACTGGTTAAAGCTCTGACCACATCAATGACATCCGCAACCACCGCAGAAGCAGTAGGTTCGGCACCTGCCCCCGCCCCATAATATAAACTCGGGCCGACCGCATCGCCTTTAACCAAAACCGCGTTCATGACGCCATCAACATTGGCAATCAAACGACGCTCTGGAATCAATGTTGGATGTACTCTTAGCTCAATCCCTTTTGTTGTTTTTCGAGCAATTCCCAAATGCTTGATTCGATAACCTAATTGTTCAGCATATTCAACATCAGATCGGGTGATTTTGGTAATGCCTTCAGTAAATACTTTTTCAAATTGCAGGGGAATCCCGAAGGCAATAGAAGCCAGAATGGTTAATTTATGACCTGCATCTATACCTTCCACATCAAAAGTGGGGTCTGCCTCTGCATAGCCCAATGCTTGAGCTTCTGCTAAAACATCATCAAAATCCCTGTCTTTATCGCGCATTTCGGTAAGAATGAAATTGCCTGTGCCATTAATAATACCCGCCAACCATTCAATTTGATTGCCACTCAAGCCTTCCCGAATTGCCTTAATAATCGGTATTCCACCTGCAACAGCAGCCTCAAAAGCCACCATTACACCTTTCTCGCTGGCCCTCGTAAATACTTCGTTACCATGTAAAGCGATTAATGCCTTATTAGCGGTCACCACATGCTTACCGTTTTCTATAGCTTTGAAAACCAAATCTTTGGCATAACTATCACCACCAATTAATTCCAGGATGATATCTATTTCAGGATCATTGATTATTTCGAAGGAATCTGTTGTCAATTCGATTCCGGTGGTATCACAAATACGCTGTTGATCCAAATTTCTTGCCGAGGCTCTGGTGACCAAAATTTCCCGTCCCGCACGACGGGAAATTTCTTCCGCATTGCGTTTTAAAACATTGACGGTGCCACCGCCCACTGTACCCAAGCCTAAAACACCTACTTTTACTGGTTTCAAATCTAGCTCCTAAATCACTGACTAACTGGAATGTATATTCCACTTACCATCAAATAACGCCATCTTTTTTAAACATATTACGAATACCCCGCACCGCTTGCCGGGTACGATGTTCGTTCTCAATCAATCCAAACCGGACATGATCGTCACCATACTGCCCGAAGCCAATACCAGGTGAAACAGCAACCTTAGCTTCCTGTAATATTTTTTTTGAAAACTCCAAAGATCCCATTTCCCGATAAGGCTCAGGAATTGGCGCCCAGACGAACATTGTGGCTTTTGGTTTTTCGATACTCCAACCGGTTGAATTCAAACCATCACAAAGCACATCGCGACGATTTTTGTACATATTGCAAATTTCGGCGACACAATCCTGCGGACCTTCAAGAGCAGTAATGGCAGCCACCTGTATCGGCGTAAACATGCCATAATCCAGATAAGATTTAATCCGCGCCAACGCGCCAACCAAATCCTCGTTTCCACACATAAAGCCAACTCGCCAGCCGGGCATATTATAGCTTTTTGACAGCGAAAAAAACTCAACAGCAACATCCGTGGCGCCTGGTACTTGTAAAATTGAAGGGGCTACATAGCCATCAAAAACAATATCAGCATAAGCAAGATCATGTACTACCCAGATATTATGCTCTTTTGCCACCTCGATAATTTTTTCAAAAAATTCCAGCTCCACACATTGTGTGGTAGGGTTCCCTGGAAAATTAAGAATCAACATTTTAGGTTTCGGCCATGAATCAATTATGGCCCGGTGGAGTTCTTCAAAAAAATCCACGCCCGGCACTAGCGGCACATGCCGCAAATCTGCGCCGGCAATCACAACCCCATAAGGATGAATTGGATAAGCAGGATTGGGAACCAAAACCACATCACCTGGCCCAAGGGCCGCCATTGCCAAATGCGCC